>JAYSUY010000114.1:0-2309 GCA_043718855.1 Saprospiraceae bacterium
TGACTTCAAGTCACCGCCTCACTCGCGCCGGGCATAGTGAGGCGGCGACTTTGAGTCACCGCCTCACTTTCACCCGCCCGCCCCAACGCCCCCAAAATCCCTTCCAACGCCGCCGCGCTGTACCCAAAATTGGGCGAAACGTAGTCACCAGTCATTGCCACAGGCCGGGTGATGGCCTCGCTCGCGCCCTTGCGGTCGAGCAGGCGCAGTTGGAAGCGGCAGCGCAGGATGGCCGGGATGTCTGCCGAGAGTTCGTCGAGCAGGTAGAGGAAATCGGAGCGGAGGCTGAACACGAACTTGGCTTGCGGCGGCGCGGCGGCTTCGGGCGAGAGTCCGGCGGGCGGGCGGCGGTTGGCGATGGCCGCGAACTGCTCGATGAAAGCCGCCCGCTGCTCCGGCTGGTAGAGCGTGAAGAGTTCCTCGAACTGGTCGAACACGATGACGGGCGTATGCACCTCGCCGAGGTCAACGTACCAAAATCGGCTGAAATACTCCCACAACGTGCCGTTTTCGGGCAAATCGGCGGGCAGGTAGCCGCCTTCTTTGAGTTGGTGGCATACCTGAAGTTCGGGCGCTTCGTCGGTGTTGTTCAGGCGAATGAACACCGGTTTGTACTGCCGCTCTTCCAGATCGGGACAAACGCCCGCTTGCAGGAGCGAGGTTTTGCCGCTGCCGGATTCGCCGAACAGCACCACGAGGTCGTTCAGCACGATGAGGCGGAAGAGTTCCTGTTTTTCTGCGTCGCGGCCAAAAAACAGGTGGCGGTCGTCGCCAGTGAAGGAGCGCGGGCCTGGGTAGCGGTGCATCATTTGGCAAGTTTTTTACGGTCAAAAATCTTTTTGCACCAGCCGCGCAGTTGCTCCACCGTGTCGGAGAGCGCCGTGTCGGGGTTGTCCTGCTTGTCCAAAGCCGTGCGGTTGCGCGGCAGGATGGTGGTCAGCGCGTCGAGCGGGGTGCCTTCCCAACTGCAACTGCGCATGAGCAGCGGGATGACGACCGACTGCTTGGCTTCGTGGCGGCGGAGCGCGGTGCCGAGTTGGCGGTCGAAAATGTCGTCGGAGCCAAAAAAATTGGCGGTCACCAGCAGCAGGATGATGTCGGCGGCTTCGAGGCGGGCACTGATTTCGGCATCTTTTTCGGTGCCAGCCAGCATCTGACTTTCGTCCCAGGTTTCAATGAACTCGGTTTTTTTGAGCGGCTGGAGTTGCACGTCGAGCGCGGCTTTCACGGCCTCGTCTTCGGGGGCGTACATCAGGAAGACGTTGAGTTTGTTCGAGGCAGGGGCAGCAACGGTGGCTGGCCGTTTCAGTTCGGTGCTGACATCGGCCAAAAACCGCTCGGCGGGCGCGTCCACGAAGCGCACGTCGAAGTTGTTTTGGTAAAAAAAGGCAGTGAGTTCGTGGATGTCCTGCGGGTTTTGCAGCGCGTAGGTTTCCTTTTGCCGCTGGTAACGCCCGATGAGGTGCATGATGAGCCGCAGGTGCCACTCGTTGAAATCGAAGCCCAGAAACACGAAGGTTTTGTCGAACTGCTGCGCCGCGCCCTTGTCCTTCACCGAGGTGAAATGGATGGCGACGCTGTTGGGTATCCCGGCGGTATTTTCCTGCTGCAAAATCGCGTCGAGGAAGGCCAGTTGGTCGCGTTCGGTCACGATCATGGAGTCGGGCTGTTCGGCTGCGCCAAACAATTGGTACACCAACGGCGCGTCGGGGCGGATGTCGTTGTCCCCGATTTTGATGGCGTTGTTGTGGGTCGGGCTGGCGTAGTGGTAGTAGTGGCACTTCGCGTCGAACTTGTTTTCGTCGTCCAGCGCCTGCGCGAGGTAGGGCGCGGGCGAAGTTTCCACCACAAAATGGAAGGGCATTTGCGCCAGTTGGCGGTACACCGGGAAGTCGGCGAAACTGTGCTGCGCGTAAAATTGCGCGATCAAGCCGTTCAGTTCGGCGCGGGCGTTTTCCCTCGAAAAAGTGGCTTTTTTGGACACTTCCTGCACAAAAACGGCATCCTCCAGCGTCTTGGCGACGTAGGCGAGGCTGGGCCGGGCGGCCAACTGGGCACTGGGATTGCGCTGCCGAAGTTCAGTTGCCAAGTGTTCGATGAGCAAGGTTTGCAGCGATACGCGCTGGCCGTCGCGCTCCAGCGTAGCGGCTTCGGGGCCGAGTACGAGAATACACTCGCGGTGTTGGAGGGCGCGGACGAGGGTGGGCCAGGAAATGCTGGGAGCGGATAGGTCGGCCATTCGATTGGTTTCAGATGTGAAAGTGTGGGGCAATGCTACGAAGTTTCTGGGTTTTTGGCCTCACCCCCGG
>JAYSUY010001131.1:0-2608 GCA_043718855.1 Saprospiraceae bacterium
CGTAAACGGCGTTTGTCCCGACGGCGTAAACGCCGTGCTACCGCTAAACAGCCCTCGCACGCACGCGCATGATGCGCTCGCGCGTACACGCGCGCACGAGCGCAGGCAGACGGGCGAGCGCACAGCATGCGCCTCAGCGCTGGTACTCACGCAGGTAATCCGGCACTGGCAGCCCCGGTATCCCGCTTTCATCCACCTCCGGCGAGAGTGTCACAAGCCGCAGCGGCAGCACCCCGGCCCACACGTTCAAGTCCATGTCCTCCGGGTCGTCAGCCACCCCGTGCGCCCTGAATTTGACCGAAGCCTCCTCCATCTCGACGGCGATGAACATCGTTTTTTTCATGTCGCTCGCGCTCGGCTGCCGCGCATCGGCCCAACGGCCCGGCAAGACGTGTTCGACGAATGTTTCAGCCGCCAGCCAGCGCTCCTCGTCCGTGTCCACCAGCCGCGTTTTGCCAAAAGCCACCACCGAGCGATAGTTCATGGAGTGGTTGAAAACCGAGCGAGCCAGCACCAGCCCGTCCACCAGCGTCACGCTGATGCAGACCGGGATGCTGCGGGCCATTTGCATAAAAAAGTGGCTACCCACCGAGCCGTGCAAGTACAGCGTGTTGCCCACGCGGCAGTAGCCCGTTGGGATCATAAACGGCTGACCATCAAGATTGAAAGCGACGTGGCACACCAAACCTTCGTCCAGAATGGCCTCGCGGGTGGCGGGGTTGGTGTCGTAGCGTTTGGGGTAGTAGCGGCTGCCCTCGGTGCGGGAAGTTTTTGCTTTCATAACTCAAGAATAGTTGTTTTTGACGATGCAAAGTTAAGTCAGCGTCGGACTACCCAAATCGGCCAGTTTTTAAATACTGGATAGTCCGGTAACACGTTTGCTAAACTTCAAAAGTTTAGTAAACGTGTTACCATGCTGCCCTACGCCACCCTCATTTCGATAGATAAAACTTCCAAAACGCCCATTTTTCTGCAAATCGCCGCCGCACTGACGGAACACATCCGGCGCGGCACCATCCCCGCAGGTGCGCAACTGCCCGGCACCCGCACAATGGCTGAGTCGCTCGGCTTGCACCGAAAAACCGTGATCGCCGCCTACGACGAGTTGTTGGCCCAGGGCTGGATCGAAACCCAGAATTCGCGCGGCACCTTCGTGAGCCAAAAACTGCCAGAAATCAAGCCCGTCCCGCTCAAAAAAAACGCCGTGCTGCCCTCCGCTGCGGAGCCGCTCAAGGCGGGCTTCCCGTTTAAACAGAACCCGCTTTTGGCTTTGCCCATCATGAAAGGCACCAACGCGCTGGCTTTCAACGACGGATTCCCCGACGTGCGCATCGCGCCTTGGGATGCCCTCAGCCGCGCTTACCGCACCGCGTTGCGCCAAGGTTTTCGAAAAAATCTGCTGTTTTACGGTGAAACCACTGGCGAGCCTTCGCTCCGCGAAACCATGACGGACTACCTGCGCGAGAGTCGTGCGCTGCCCATCAGTATTGAAAATGTGCTGATTACGCGTGGCACCATGATGGCGATACACCTAGCGGTGCAGTGCATCGTGCAGCCCGGTGAGGTGGTGGTGGTAGGTGAAGTCTCGTACACGTCCTGCAACCTCATCATCCGGCAGAGCGGCGCTAACCTGATGACCGTGCCGGTGGACGAGTACGGCATAGACGTGGAGGCCATTGGAAGGCTTTGCCAAAAAACACCCGTCCGCATGGTGTACGTCACCCCGCACCACCAGCACCCGACCACCGTCATCATGCCCGCCGAGCGTCGGCTGCGGCTGCTGCAACTGGCGCAGCAGTACAATTTCTGCATCCTGGAAGACGACTACGACTACGATTTTCACTACAACAGCGCCCCGATACTGCCGCTGGCGGCAGCAGATGCGGGTCGAAATGTGGTGTACGTCGGATCCTTGAGCAAGGTGTTTTCGCCAGCGTTGCGCGTCGGCTACGTAGTGGCCCCGGCGGAGGTCATCGAAGGCATGGCGAACCTGCGGCGCATCATCGATCGGCAGGGCGACAACCTGCTAGAGGCCTCGGTGGCAGTGCTTTTTCGCGATGGCGAAATGCGCCGCCACTTGAAAAAAGCGCAAAAAACCTACCACAGCCGCCGCGACCTGTTCTGCGAGATGTTGAAAACAGAACTGGGGCACGCCATCGATTTTGTAAAACCGACCGGAGGGCTGGCGGTGTGGGCGCGGTTTGATCCCGCATTTCCCCTCCCAGCGGTGGCCCAAAAAAGCCGCGAAAACGGGCTGTGGATTTCTGACGGCCAGCACTACGGCGCAGGTCTGAACGCCACGAGGCTGGGCTTTGCAGCGGTGAACGAGGCAGAAATCGAACAGGGCGTAGGGATTTTGAAGCGTTCGTTGTAGGCCTAATCATGGGTTTTGGATTGCGCTTCCATCCTTTTACAAATCCGTTACATCGTTTTACACCTGAAAAGCCGCTTGACAAAAGCCTCGCCCCACCTTTGTCGCATTGTTTTACCAACCAAGCAAAGTCATGCGCATACTCACTTTTTCCCCCGTTCTCTGTTCTCTGCTCTTCATCGCCTGTCAGCAGAATCAACTAAAAGTTCGCCCCATAGAAGCCAGTATCGGCTCTGG
>JAYSUY010001132.1:0-7206 GCA_043718855.1 Saprospiraceae bacterium
GCACACCTCCAAGCATGAGTTGGTGCAGCAGTTCATCACCGTTTTTGTCCGTCACCTCAATGCCCACTGGGACATTGACAAGCGTGACTGGCGAAAACGGCCCGCTCAGGCGGCGAAACGCCACAAAAAACACCGGCGTATCGTCGGGGTAAGATGCCCCGCCCACCTTCGTCCAAGTGAAGGTCAGTTTGCCTTGACTGATGAAATAGGTGGTGTCAAAACCAGCCGTCGCACCGCCCAAGTAAAATGGGTTGGCGGCACCCGGAGTGACGTAAGCGTATTTGAGTTGGGAAGGAGTCCACGACAACGTGAACTGCAAAGACCCCACGCCCGTAAAGTTGCGCACCCGCACCGGCATCAAAAAGGTGTCGGACGAACTGCACGAGACGGAGACCGTGTCGGTTTTTAGGATAACTGCCTGGCTCTGCGCTGCAAATGGGAGGGCCAACGCTGCCAGTAGGATTAGTATGCTATATTTCATGGTTGAAAATTAGGCAGTAAGAAGTGGAGGGTTGATGAGGTTGATAAGGTTGATGAGGTTGATTATCAACCTTTATCAACCTCATCAACCCTCATCAACTTAGTCTATCAAAATCATCTTCTTCCGGTCGCTGCGGTCTGCCGATTCGAGTTCGTAGTAGTAAACCCCTGGCGTACCGAAATCGGCCTGCTCGAAGCGCACTTCGTTGTAACCCTTGGCAAATTCACCCACCACCGTACGCACCAACTGGCCCGCCGCATTGAACACGCGGAGCGTGGCGCGAGCAGTCTCCGGCAGGCGGAAACCGATGGTCGTGCCTTGCTGGAAGGGGTTAGGCTGGTTTTGGTACAGCGTGAAGTCCACGTTGTTGTCGCCGTCCACAGGCTGCACGAACTCAAAGTCCACTTTCATGGTCTTGCCCGAGCGGTCATAGGCTTCGGCGGCAGCCACCTGCGAGCCGGGGCGCAGCACTTCGGCCAACGCCTTGCCGTCGCGCAGGGCACGGAATGTGAGCGTGAACAGTACCTCGTCGTCGCGCAGTGTCAGCGGGTCGCGACCCACCCACACGGTGCTCAAGTAGCCCTCGCTAAGGCGGGCAGTACCGAAGTTGTTGTCGTTGAGGTTCGGCAACACGCCAGCCTCGATGTCTTCGAGGGCAAACACCGTTGGGTCAAACTCAATCGTCATCTGGTAAGCCTGACGCTCCGTGAAGTCGCTGGCCCGGAACGGAACCGTGACGGTTTCGCCGTTGCGGAACTTGCGCTCGTTGAGGCGGAACTGGAACGTCTCCCCGCTGCGGTCCTCGTTTTCTTCCTGGCCCATAGATGGCGTGACGTTGCCGTTCACGTCGCCCATGCGCACTGCCACAAAGTCGTCATCGATGAAGTCCTGCATAGCAGGCGTGTGCGCGATGGTCTGCGGGAATGGTGCGCTGAGCGGGTTAGGAGCCGGGAACGTGTAGGCTTTTGGAATGAACTTCCAGTCAGGCGAGTTCATGATGTGCTGGTCGGTACCCAGCACTACGCGCTGAATGAGCAAGTAATCGGCCAACGAAATGGGGTTGGCACCACCAGAGTTGTTCACGTTGGCTGCCACCCACTGGTAAGGCGAAGCGAAGAGCGAACCGAAAATGTGGTTCTGGATCAGCAGCAAGTCAGCCGCTGTGATGCCTTGGTTGCCTGCGGTTGATTTCGCGCAAGCCACCACCGTGTTGTTGCCCGTCTGCACGTTGAACAGGTAGGTGCCTGCCGCCGGAGTCGTCTGATTGGCCGTAGTCGTACCCGTGAGGTTCACGGCCACACCAGGCACCGGCTTCACCGGAATGCGCCAAGTCTGGATGTCGCCACCGACTTTCAGGTCGGCGGAGCCTGCGTTGATGGTCGCCAGACCGTCCACGAGGCTCACCATCGTGACCACAGGACTGCCTGCGCTGTCTTGCTGCACTTCCAGCGAAGGGGTGCCGTCGAAGATGCGCACCACTGTGGTGGAGCCTACGGGCGCGGCGGTCAGTTGCACTTTAATGTTGAAAATCACCGTGTTAGCCGGCAGCGTGAGGGCTGCGCCGCTCGTGATCCAAGTTACACCCGAAGCGTTGCTGGTAAATGTGCCGCCCGCCGACAGCGCGGCTGCGGTAGCGGAAGTGCTCATCACCGTACCCACGAGGTTGTTCAATGATGCGTAAGCAAACGAGAAGGAGTAGATTTTGGTGAAATTCTCCACCGTCACTGGAATCTCGATCATCGTGTTCTGTGCGCCAGCGGCAGTGCCTACTTTGAACGTTACTTTCGGGCCGGGCGCTACGGTTGCCGTAGCGGTGCCTTTGCACTGGGTCTGGGTGTCGGTCACCGTCACTGTGTAGGTGCCAGCCGCGAGGTTGGCTACTGTAGCGGTGATTGCGCCATTGGCATTAGCACTCCAAACGTAGGTGTAGGTGCCGGAGCCACCGGTAGTGGTGGCGCTCACAGTACCGTCTTTCGCTCCAAAGTAGGATTCGATGCCGTTGATGGTGGTCACCACCAAGCCGGGGTTGTTGCCCAGCGTCACTTTCACCACTACGATGCAAATGTTGGTGTTGCCGTTCACGTCCGTAGCCGTCATGCTGATCGTGTTGTCGCCAACATCGCTGCAATTGAACAGGCTATCGGAAAGTACGCGCTTGCTGATGGCACAGTTGTCGGTGCTGCCGAGGTCGATATCCATCGCACTGATTTTCCCTATCGCGCCAGTGCCAAGTGCCACCACGAGGTTGCTGTTGCACACGAGCGTGGGCTTGCTGTTGTCGATTACGCGGAGTTGCACCGTGTCCTTGCTCGTGTTACTGCACAAGTCTTTGGCCGTGATGATGAGCTGGTAGTTGGCGACACCGAAGTTGCCCACGACGTTCAAACCATTGGGCGCAAACGAAGTAAGGTTGTGCGTCACCACGATGCTCGTATCGGCGGTGCAGTCGTTGAGGTACTGGCCGAGTTCGATTTTCACCGGCACAGTGCAGTTGGTATTGGCCGGGAAGTTGGCCGAGAAAAACTTGAGCGTATCCGGCAGACCGATGAATTGGGGGGCTTTCAGGTCCGTCACCGTGATGTTCTGGGTGTGGACGCGGGTATTGCCGCAGTCGTCGGTAGCCGTCCAAGTGCGTTTTTTGGTAAAACTGAACTTGCCACAAGCACCGGCTGCCACGTTGATGGTGTCTTCTTTCAAAGTCACGGTCACCATGTTGTCGCAGTTATCGGTCGCCGTCACGATAGGCACTTCGATGAGCGGGTCTTCGCAGCTCCGTGTGGCACTGGCTGGCAGTACGTTGAAGGTCGGTTTTATCGTGTCTTGGATGCTGAACGTCTGGACGCAGGTGGTCGAGTTGTTGGCTTGGTCCAGCACCGTCCAAGTGCGCTTCAGCACTTGGCAAATGTTGCCCGTGCCTGTTTTCAGCGAGTCTTGGTTGGTCGGTGCTTTGGCCGCGCAGTTGTCCGTCGCCGTCGGGATGCCCTGCGCCGCTGGGGCGAGGTTGTCCGAGCACTGCACCGTCTTCGACGGCGGGCAGCTGGTGATGGTGGGTTTCACGTTGTCCTGAATCACGATGTAAGTCTGGCAGGTGCTTTCGTTGCCCGCGAAGTCCTTCACCGTCAATTTCACCTTGTGCTGCGTCACGTTGTCTGCATCGGCGCAGTTGAACGAGAGGGTTTTCGTAGGCACCCCGATGCCAACTCCCGCTGCCGTGAGGCGCTGGATTTTCATCGAATCCACCAACAAGCCGCAGTTGTCGTAGCTGTTGTTGTTAAACTGGTTGACGGTGACCACCACCAAGCCAGAGGCTTGCAGGGCGGCGCTCACGCCGTTGATGCAGACTGCTGTGGGCAGTGTCACGTCTTTCACCACAAATACTACGGTGTCTTTCGAGATGTTGCCGGTGGTGTCTTTTGCCGTAAAAATGTAGGTGTACGAACCCACAGGAAGCACCTCGGTGGTGTCGCTTAGGCTAAACCCTGAGGGTGAACTGGTCACTTTCACATCTACGCCTGTGGCGCAGTCAGTCACATACTGACCGACTTTGTACTTCACGGTAGCTTTGCAGTCGGCATTGTTCATATCGGTATTCACCATCACCATTGTGGGTGCATTTGCTGCGAAGACCGGAGCCTTCGAGTCTTTCACCGTGACGACTTGTGTGCCGCTGCTGGTGTTGCCGGAGCCATCGGTAGCCGTCCAGCGGCGGGTGATGGTGTAGTTGTACTGACCCACGCCGGTGGCGGTTTTGGTCGTCACAGAGTCGCGCACCACCGTAGTGGCTGCGCCCAGGGTAGGACACTGATCAATGGCAGTTACCACAGCCGGGTTCGGGATTTTGGCGCAAGCCTCCACCGTCACATTGGCTGGGATGGCTCCAAGCACTGGGTTGGTCACATCTTTGATCTGCACAGTGGCCGAGCAAGTGGCGATGTTGCCGTTGATGTCCTTCACTTGCAGCGTCACCACCTGTTTGCCCATGTTGGTGGTCACGTCAGCACAGTTGAATGTCGAGTCGTTGAGCAACAGGCCCACCGAGCCGAGCATACCGTTGCAGAGGGTGGTGTCAGTGCTGCCGTTGTCGATGAATGCGGTGTTGATTTTAGCGTTGCCCGTAGCGTCCAAGTTGACGATGAGCGGCGCAGCCAGCGAGGAGGCCTTGCATTTCGCCAGCGGCGGGAACACGTCAGCGAACACTTTGATGGTCTGCGGCTGGAACGAGATGTTGTTGCTCGGGTCTTTGTACTGCCAGTTCACGGCGTATTGGCCTACGCCAAAAACGTAGATAGGCGGGTTGCTGGTGTTGGGCAGCTGCTGCACCGACGTAGAGGGAGTGCCGTAGATGATGCCGGAGTTGGGGTTGCAGGGGTCGGTGGCAGAGGGGGCCGGCACGTTGAGCGAACCGCAGTAGCTCACCAATGCGGGGAGCGACGCTTGGGTCGGCACGGGTGCTTGGCCGTCCACCAATTTCACTTTGAATTTGCAGATGGAGTCGTTGTAGAGCTCTGCCGCCGTGATGGTGATGATGATGGAGTCGCCAGCGACGGGTGCGTTCGGGCTGAAAATCGAGCCGAGCGTAGTGCCGCCAACCGGTGTTTGGGTGAGGGTGACGTTGCCGGAGCAGTTGTCTGATACGAAGATCAGGTTGCGGTAGTCAGGCAACACTGCGGTTGGGCAAGTAGCCGACAGAATTTGCGTGTTGGGGCAAGTCGGTTTGGGCACCTCGGTATCCACCACTTCTACGGAAAATTTGCACGTGCTCACATTGCCCACGTTGTCGGTTGCCGTGTAAGTGACTGTCGTGATCCCTACGGGGAATTGTGCCGTGGGGAAAATCCGGTTAAGATTAGGGATCGTGTATGGCAAATAAAAGTTGAACGGAACGGATTGGTTGAGCGTCGCAGCCAGGGCTGGATTGCTTACTGTTTCCGTAACAGTAAGGTTGGTGTTGTTGGCTCCAAGTTCCGTACTGCAATCAAAGATGTCAGTGGGCGTAAAGTTAGGACGTGTCCAAGAGTAGGAATTGGAGCAAGCACCCGGCGTGTTCGGCACGACGAAGGTTTTATCGCAGAAACTCTGGAAATAGGTCGGATCAATATACGGAGCCTGTGTGTCGTCAATGATCACCTCCACCAGCAACGAGTCCACATTGCCACAGAGGTCTTCGGCATAGAAAGTCACTTCGGTGGTGCCGATGGGGAAGAAATTGCCCACGAAGGTGCCGAACACTGGAGTGGTGACATCCGTGAAGCCGTAACTTGGCGTAGGGTAATTCACCCGGAACGAGATGGTCAGGTCAGCAAAATCCGTTGCGCAAGCATCTGCAACATCTGCGGCAGTCAATTCCAAAATGAGCGGACCGTCGCAGAACGTGGGCAAATCCGTCTCGCCGTTGAACACGGTAGGGAAGTTGAACACCGGAGCCTCATTGTCCTGCACTGTGATCGTCTGGGTCTTGATGCGAGCATTGCCAGAGCCATCTTTCACCGTCCAAACACGGTTGATAATGAATTCGTTGGGGCAACCACTGCCCGTCACACTGCCTACAGCTTGGGTCACAGAAATTTGGCCGCACACATCAAAAATACCTGTCGGAGAGCCTGTATTGGCCGGGCTTTGGTCTTCATCGCAAGCGATGGTCACATTGGCCGGTACCGTGAAGGCTGGCTTGGTCACGTCGCGCACCGTCACCAAGCGAGAGCAAGTGGCCGTATTGCCCGAAGCGTCGGTGACGCGCAGGGTGAGGGTTTGATTGCCCGTTACCGGCGGTATGGCTTTGTCCGCACAAGTGAAAGTAGCGTTTGTGCCGAAAGTAACGCCGTTGCGCGAGATCGAGTAACTCGAAACGCCGAGCGCACAGTTGTCCGTGCTGTTGTTGTTCAGGGTAGTTTGCAGCACCGTCGCCGTGCCGTTCAGGCT
This sequence comes from Saprospiraceae bacterium, assembly GCA_043718855.1. Classification (GTDB taxonomy): domain Bacteria; phylum Bacteroidota; class Bacteroidia; order Chitinophagales; family Saprospiraceae; genus M3007. The sequence goes on from JAYSUY010001132.1 coordinate 6,401, forward strand.
ATCGAGGTCTACAAAATTCAGGGCCACACAGTTGGCTACTGGCTTGATGGTGTCGAGCACTGTAACCAATGCCGTACAAGTAGCCGTGTTGCCAGAGCCGTCTTTCACCGTCAGCACCACTGTCTGTGGGCTGGGCAGCAAACAGAAAAAACTATTGGGCGACAGGGAAACGTACTCATAAAAGCAGTTGTCCGTTGAGTTGTTGTCGATATCAACCGGTGCCTTGCTGGCTTGGCCAGCGGCGTTCAGGTAAGCCGTTACGTCCTTGCACTTGGCGATGGGCGCTTGTGTGTCCTTCACTTTTACGATAAATGCACAAGTGCGGATGTTACCCGACAAGTCCGTAGCGGTGTAGGTCACCCTCGTGTTGCCAAAATTGAAGAAGCCGCCCGAAAGGTGCGTCTGCGTGACCACAGGTGTGGAACACTCATCGGCAGCAGTGATCGCGGGCCAAGTAGCGGCAGCATTACAGCCACCGAGGTTAGCATTCACGCGTACCGTATCCGTTGGGCAACCGGTAAAGGTCGGTGCCGTCAGGTCGGCCACACTCACGTTGAAGCTGCACACCGAAGAGTTGGTGCCATCGCTGAACGTGTAGGTGACGGGCGTTGTGCCCGCTTTGAAATTGACTGAGGCTGGCACAGAGCCGGAGCCTGCCGCCGGGCCAGTGAAGTTGCTGCCCGACAGGCTGTAGGTCACCGTCGGCACAGTATTGCAACCCAGTAAAGTGTTGTAACTGTTGTCTTTGTACTGGCCAGGAGCCGTGAGCGGGTCATTGGCATTCTTGATCATCAGCGCCAGCGCTG
>JAYSUY010001133.1:0-7197 GCA_043718855.1 Saprospiraceae bacterium
AACAACTTCCTGCCGCGCTCCTCGGCAGCCGTCAACGTAGCGGTACCGCGCAGCGACTGGTCGTACTTCGAGTTGCTGGAAATCATCGTGAACTCGAACTGCTCGATGGCGAGGCCGATGCGCTCCGCCGTCACCGCCCCATCCCCGAAGGCGCGGGCGAACTGGTCGGTGTATTTTTTTTCTGCCGCAATTTTTGCTACCGCGTTGGGCAGCGTCTCGTTCATTTCGAGCGGGTCTTGGATGGGCTTCAGGGCTTGGTCGCGCACTTTGGGCGTGCGGCCGTCCCAGAACAGGCCGTTCTGGTGCCAGGCCAAGTTCATCAGCGCCATCGCTTGGCGTTTGCCCGGCAGTTTCTCCACGCCGATGCTGAACTGGCGGATGTCGGAGAAAGCGTCCTCCTGCTTGTGGCAGTCGGCGCAGGCTTGCGAGCCGTCCTTCGAGAGCATTTTTTCGTAAAAAAGCATCCGGCCCAGTTGCACCCCGGCCACTGTCGGCTTGTTGTCGGCGGGCAGGTCGGGCGTGGGGAAGTCGCCGATTTTGAGGGTGTAGAGCGTGGGGTCGTAGGTGGCTGGTTGCTCCACGGGGTCGTCGGGCCGACAGGCGGCGAGAAGGCAGAAAAGTGCAAGGAAAGCGCACAGTATCTTTTTCATAATTATCTGATTGTCAGTTCAAAATTTAAAAAATAGTGAAGCGGCTCAGTTTCTAAACTCGGGGTTGGCGATAAATTTTTGGTCCGTCAAACTCCCCAAAAACGCCAGCACATCCGCCCGCTCCTGCGCCGTGAGCGCGAAGGGCCGGAGCAGCCCGCTTCGGTTCGGGTGCGGCTTCCCCCCGGTTTGGTAATGATCGAGTACCGCCACTAAAGTCGGCAAACTGCCGTCGTGCATGTAAGGCGCGGTGAGCGCGATGTTGCGCAGGCTCGGCACTTTGAACACCGCCCGGTCGCTCTCCAGCCCGGTCAGCCGGATGCGCCCAGAGTCGGGGTACACTTCGTAGAGGCCGTTGTTCGCGTAGTCCTGATTGGTGAACAGGAAGCCCTCGTGGCACTTCCCGCAACTCAGTTTTTCACTTTGAAACAGGTCGTAGCCCCGCTTGACGGACTCCGAGACTGCCGCGTTTTTTCCCTGAAAAAACCACTCGTCGTAGGGCGAGCCGCCGCTCAGCAGCGTGCGTTCGAAGGCTGCGATGGAGCGGGTGACCACAAACGGGTCTGGCTCGCGCCCGTAGGCCTTCTGGGCCAGTGCGGCGTATTCCGGTATTCGTTTGAGCCGCTCGGCCACCAGTAAGAGATTGAAATCGAACTCGTTGTGCTCCTGAATCGGCACGAGCACCTGCATCTCCAGCGTCGGTATGCCGCCCTCGCGGAGCAGTTTTTTCTGGTAAGCCACATTGGCTAAGGAGGGCGAGTTGCGGGTGCCAGCGCGGCTTTGTATGCCCAAACTCACCGCTGTGCTGTCGGAAAAAGCCAAGTGTGGCGCGTGGCAGGAAGCGCAGGAGCGGGTGCTGTCTGCTGAAAGCACAGGATCGTAGAACAGCCGCCTGCCCAGCGCCACGCGGCTCTTGGTCAGCGCGTTGTCGGCTGGCACTGGTGGGGCTGGGAAGCCGACGGGGACGCGCAGGGCATACTCGTCGGTTTCGGGCGGCAGCGGCGGCTGAGGGTCATCTTTGCGGCAAGCGGCAAAGCAGGACAGCAGGCCGATGAAAAGGCAGAGTTTGCGCATGGGAAAAGGTGGCTGGACGGTATCAGGAATGCCGGGGCGACTCAAAGTCGCCCCGGCAATTTATTTCAGAGCCGTTCCTTAGAGTTAGTGCTTGACCACCAACTGTTTACGGGCCAGCAACTGGCCGTTTTCATAAAAAGCATACTGGTAGATGCCCTCTGGCAGGGCAGCCGTCTCCAAGCGCACCGAGCCGGAAACCGGCAGTGCCGTGAGGCTGCGCACTGTCTGGCCGAGCGTGTTGGTCACGGTCAGGTCGAGCAGCGCGGAGGCTGGCAATTCGTACTCGATCAAGGTTTCTGCGCCTGCTGGGTTGGGCGAAGCCTTCACGTTCAGCGAGTTGGCTTCCACCTCGTGGGTAGCCGAAGTAGCGGCCATTTGCAGGAAGTTTTGCGTAGCCCCATTGTTCATCATCGAGACGTTCGGAGCCGCGCTACCGTGTTGGATGAGGTTGCCAGTCATCGCCATGTTTTTGAAAAGTTGTGCGTAGTCAATCACGAAGTGCAAGTGCAGCACACCGTTTTCGGCCTCCTTCATGCCCGTCAGCGTGAGGGTTTTGTACAGCGCGTCGCCGAGGTTGTGGAACTCGAAAGTGGTCTCCGGCACCCCGTCGTTGTTGTTGTCCACCTTGCCTTCGATGGCCATGAAGCGGTAGCCCGCCGACCAGCCCCAGTGCATGGTGGGGTTTTTGAGTGCCAGCGGGTGGCTGGTCGGGTAGGTAGCCGGGTCGAGGTGGTTGACGGCCTCCGGTACGCCGAGGTGCAGCGTCGCGCCGTGCGCAGCGGTCACGGGCCAAGTGCCGAGGTCAAATTCGGCGGCTGGAGTTTTGGCGTTCACCAGCAGGTACTTGTCTGTGAGCGGCATCATGGTGTTGTTGGCGTGGCGAATTTCCACTTCAGAGATGTAGAACTCGGCGCGGCTGAGTTTCACTTTTTTGTTGTTCCAGATGCCGAACACGGTCTGGTTGATCACCAGCGGGTCGGCCCCCACCTTGTGGTCGAAGGAGCACAGGACTTGGCTGTTTTGAGAAAAGGCCGTCGCGGCGAAAGCGGCGAGGAGCAGAAAGAGTGCGGATAAACGCTTCATGATGAAGTAATTAGTTGGTGAAAAAATGTGTTGTTGTTTTTTGTCGGGACAGATGGTTTTTCTGAGCGCGTTATTTTTTCAAAACAATTTTGCGGGTGGTCGAGAAGGTTTCGCTGGAAATAGACAGCAGGTAAACTCCATTCGGCAAGCCGCTCAGGTCGAGTTGGTGCGTATTGGAAACACCGTGGACGGCGACCATTTTTTTGCCCACGAGGTCGGTCAATTCCAGCGATACACCCGTAGAAAACTCCGGCAGCCGCACCAGCAAATTGCCAGAAGTCGGGTTGGGTGACACTTGCACCCGAGCCGCCCAGTCCAGTTCGTCAGTGCCGGACACCTGGCCGGGAACGATTTTTTTCAAAGTATTCTGGGTCCGGTTAGTGTACCAGATGGCCCCGTCAGGGCCGACTTTGATGCCCGTGATACCGGCTTGGCCCGTAGCGATGCGCCCCAGTTCGGCAAAGCTGTTTTCCATGTCGTACACAATGATGTCGCCGTTGGCGTAGTCGCCCACCAAAAGGCGGTTTCCGATGACCTCGATGCCGCAAGGGCGGCTCAGCCCCTGGCTGACGATGACCTCCCAAGTCACATTGCCCATCTCCGAGTGCTCGGCAAGCGGCTCGTTGATGAGCGGCAAGTCATTCACGACTGTGCCCGAATGGATATCGAGGCGCAGCACCCGGTCATTCCCGTTGTCCACCACATAAAGCCAGCCGCTGGCTTTGTCCATCACGATATGGCTGGGCACAATGCCGTCTCTTTTGATGGGTATTTCCAAATAGCGACGCACCACTCCATTGCTGTGATCATCATTGCCAGGGCCATGGTCTCCTCCAAAGTCGTAGCGCACGATGGTTGCGTTCCAGCCATCGAACACCCAGAAAACATTGTCGGCCTCGTGCGCAATCCCCATGCTGTACGGGCTGCCGTGCAGCATATCGAGGTGGCTGCCGTTGCCGCCAGAAGGTTGGGCATAAATGTCCGGGTCGCTTGACCACAGGGCCGGGCCGGTGAACGTGCCGCCGCTGTGGTTGGCATCTTTGACCCCCGGAGAAGTGGAGAAATTGAAATTGTCGTCGCTGAAGGCAATTCCGGTGGGCAGCGACATGAAGTGCCAGGCATTGCCGTCCACCCGGTTCAGGAAAGTTTGGTTAGGCTTGCCGGCGTCGTAAATCGTGAGTGTGCTGCCGCCCAACGCTTCCGTGCGTTCATTGACGACCCAGAGTTCGTTTTTTGCCAGAATCGGGAAAAAATCCAAGTCGTTTGGCTTGCTCAGCAGGTTGGCCGAAGTCGCCACAGTGGTGTAAACCGGAGCAGCGAGTAGGAATTTGTCCACAAGATTCGGCGGCACGACATGGGGAAAAATCTCGGTCTCGAACGACAGCGCGTTGTTGCCCGCATTTTCGTCGGCCATGCCATTGACGGCCGTGATGGACACCTGAATTTTGCGAATGCCCGAATTGGCAGATGTCCAGGGAGTCGGGTGGTGGAACTCGTAATGCTCGAATGGAGCGATGTTCAAGCCGCTGAGCGAAGCGACCACCGGAGCGCCGCTGTCAACCGTGTAGGCAATTTCCAGGGAAGCAATGGGGGTCACGCCGTTGTTGAAAACCATGCCGCCGATGTGGTTTTCCTGCATTTCCAACCCATAAGGCTTGGTGTGGAGGTCAGTGAGTGCAGCGTCCAGCTTGGCGGGCACTTCGACGCTCACATTGTCAACGGCCATGCCGTACAGGTAGCCGCCGCCGTCGTCGTAGTGTAACGCGACATAAACGCTGTCCTCCCCGGCATATGCGCTAAGGTCAAAGATGTGCTGGTCCCAGCCGCCGTGACCGTGCAAGTCTGCCAATTCCTTCCAGTTCACTTTGTCGAGCGACACCTCGACCGTGCCGCGCTCGGTGATGCCCTGATAGCTGCCCGCACCAAAAAAGATATCTGCTTTCAGCGCAGCCGAAGCCACAGCAGAAAGATTGAGCGGTGGAGTGATGAGGTAATCCTTGCTTTTGTCGCAGTTGCACACATCGTCATTGGTGCCTGCCACGCGCAGCGAGCCGTTGCTTCCAATGGTGAAAGATTGACTGGACAGCACGGCAGGCGCACCGGTTTTCCAACCGCCGTCGGTGGCCGCAGTAGTGACCGACCAACCAGCCGGAAGCCCCGTGGCTTCAAAATTTTGCTGGAAAAGAACCTGCGCCGACAAAGAGCAAGCCCCGCCCAGCGCACATAAAAAAGAGAGTAGTAAATACTTCATTGTTGATATGGTTAGGTGACAAAATTTGGCTGTAAGTAAAGAGCGGATGCATCGTGTGCGTTGAGCCGCGCCCCGACTGTAAAAAACTACCTTTCAATGGTAAACTTTGTTAAAAAAGCCAGTGCGCCCCAGCCCGGAAGCCGGCCAAGTCAGGCGCGGTGCGGCTCGGTTTTTTCCACTGCCGCTGGGCAAATCCTTCCAGTGTCAGGCTCGCTCGTGCAGAGAGTGGAAGTTCCAGCCCCGCGCTCAGGCCGAAGTGGTTGCGCAGCCGGGTGCTGGCACTCACCCGGTGCTGGCCTTTGGTGACGGGGCCGTAGGTCTCGTGTTGTATTTCGTATTCCACCATAAATGGCAGCAGGGTCTGGCTGGCCCACCCCATGCCGAGATAGGGCCGGGGCCTACCGGGCTGCGAGAAGGTGTAGCGCAGGCCCAAGTCCAACTGGCGGAGCCGCTGCCCGGTCACGTCTAATTCGGTGTAGTGGTGGTTGCTTGAAGGCAGCATGGGCAAATCGGGCGCACCCAGAATCGCCGCCGGGTCGTGGGCTTTGTAGTGAAAACGGCCCATCGTGCAGGCGGCGCTCAGCCCCCAGTGGCGCGACAGCCCGACCTGCCCTTGCACCCCCAATGCGTAGCCGCCTTCGTGCATCAGCCCCTTGCTGAGCGCGTAGAGCCACCCAGCGTTCGCCCCGATTTTGAAAAATTTGGGGCGCAGCGCGCCGCCTATTTTTTGGGAAAATGGCGTGGTCGGTTTCTCCGGTTCGGGCGGCTTAGCCGCCTGGGCGTTGGGTCGGCTGGCAGCCGATTGAGGCAGCGGCAGCAGCGAAAGTCCGGGCAGCGGCAGCGGTGCGAGGTCGGCTGTGCAGCCCATCGAATCGAGCGGAACGGCCCAGTGCGCGGGTGCTGACCTTCCCTGATTGTCAATATTTTGCATAGCAAATTTCAATACGCTGGACACTTGGGTCGCCGCCTCTGGTGGCTGCGCAATGCCAGTGCTGGCCTCGCGCGTCGCTCCACTTGTGCTGTTGGCCGTGCGGCTTTTTTCTGTCCAATCTGTGCTTGCTGCAGCTTGCATTGGCTGGTCAACAGCAGACTGGGCAGGGTGAGCGGTCCAATCTGCACCCGCTTCGGCTCGCACCCGCACGTACACCGTGCGCCAGAGCGTGTCGCGCAGGTGGGTCGTTTTTGTGGAAACCATGACTTTACCCAATTCCGACAGGTCGTGTTGGAGCGAGGTGGTCTGCGCTTCGAGTTGCGCCATTCGCGCTTGGTCGTTACGGCTTGAGTGCCACCACACGGCATTGCTCGACAGCAAGGCGACACACAGCAGCAGGGGCAGCAGCAGCGTACGTCGCCGCTTGCGGGGCTGCTGCGGCAAGGCCGCGTTCAGGTGGCCCGCGAGTGCGTTCCAGTCGTCGTCCCGATGTTTTTCGGATGGGCGCAGAGCAGCCATCTTGTCTTTCAGCAGGTCAAAAAAATTCTTGTCAGCCATATTTTTCAGTTGCCTTGTATCAGTTCGTTGGCCATCATTTGCTTCAGTTTGGCCCGTGCTTTCGAGAGGTTCGACTTGGATGCGCCCACCGAGATGTCCAGCATTTCGGCTATTTCGGGGTGCGAATGGCCTTCCAGTGCGAACAGATTTAGGGACAGGCGGTAGGATGTTGGTAATTTTTGCACCAAATCCAGCACCTCGTCTGCCGCCATTTTGGAGAGAAAATCGTCGTCCACGCTCAGCTCCATCTCCTCACTCATGTCGCTCCAAGCCAAATCGCCCAGATGCTTGCGGTAGTGGTTGATGGCCGTACGCACCACGATGGTGCGCAGCCAAGTCGTGAATGAGAATGCCTCATCGTAGCGGTCTATGCTCGTGAAAATTTTGAGAAAAGCATCGTTCAGCACTTCGCGGGCCTCCTCCTCCTGACCACAGTACGCCGATGCTACCGACAGCGCATAGCCGTAGAAGCGGTCATACAGTGCTTTTTGGCTGCGCCGATCATTGTGGAGGCAGCCCATCAAGATGTGTTGTAGCCCGTTGTTTTTCACGTTCAGGAACGGGTGAATAATAACTTGTGAGTTTCAGGTAGGTTAGTTTTTGCTCAGACAACTATCTTTTTGTGCGAATAGTGGGGCTATTTAATCAAAAAG
>JAYSUY010001134.1:0-2598 GCA_043718855.1 Saprospiraceae bacterium
TGGTGGCTTGCCCGACGGGCTGCGAATGTGCTGGCCCGAGCAATGTGCAGATCAACATGGGCAACTTCATTTATAACCCCATCTGCAACGGGGCTGGGGTGCCGCTCAATTGCCCCGTGAGCGCCCTGAACGTGTCGGGTATTTTTGCTTGCAGCGGCAACACCTGCAAAAAGCCGATCAACACGGCTTGGACGCTGGTCAGGATGCCATCCACGCCGGTGGCCTCCAACGTTCCGTTCAACGTAAGCCCGGCTTTCAACATCCCGATACCGCTCTCGATGATTTCAACGCCGGGCACCTATATGCTGACCATCTCCGGGACTTGCGGCGGCCAGCCCTGCTCGTGCAAAATCACGTTCATCGTGCCGGAGTGCCCGCCGAGCAACTGCGATTGTCCGAACAACTTGGTGAAAAACCCGGGCTTTTGGCAAGGGGCCGTGGCAGGCAACAATATGCCGCCAGGGCAATCTGCTTGTTGGGTCAACCATAGTGGCTCGCCACAGGTGGGAAACTCGGACCAGCATTGCGACCCGACCAGCATCCAGATGTGGGGCAGATCAACCTTTGGCGAAGCCATTCGGCAGTTGAACGTCAATTTCCAGGCAGGCAAGTTCTACCAAGTCAAGTTCTGCGCGAAATACCAGCCTTCGCCAAGCACCCATACCAATGTCCAATTCAATTTCAGCGCGACCAACAATGTGGGTGGATGCAATCCCTGGTCAGGGGTAGGCTGTACCCCCATTGGCACATCAGTTCAAATCCCCAACACAGGCAGCGGTTTGGCTTGGGGTACTTACATATTGCCGGTCTGGCAAGCCCCTTCCAATTTGAACCATTTGATCATCAATGCGGAAAACACGACTGGCCTCCTTTCGTTTGGGCGCATTGACAACATCTGTATCCAAGAAGTAGCCGCACCCTGCAAGGCCGACTTCACGTTCACTGCCCTCGGCGGCTGCGGCAAGTACCAGTTCAACAACCTCTCCGCGCCCACCACAGGCACCACCTACATGTGGGATTTCGGCGACGGCTCCCCGATGGTGACGACAGCCAGCCCCATGCACCAGTACGCCACCTGCGGCACCTACACCGTGTGCCTCACGGCAAAATGCGCCGACGGCAGCACCTCCACCATCTGCAAGCAACTGGGCATCGTTGACAACGTGCCGCCGGTAGCCAAGTGCAAGCCTGGTGTCGGCGTGACGCTGAACGCCAACTGCCAGTACTTGGTCACAACGGCCTTCGTGAACGACAACTCTACGGACAACTGCCTGATTCAATCGCTGAGCGTCAGCCCGACCGTGCTGACGGGCTGCAAAACCCACACGGTGACGCTGACGGTGACGGACTGGTGCAACAACACGAGTACCTGCACGATGGGGATTCAGACGATTGAGGTGGTGCCGCCGGTGATTGTTTGCCCGCCGAACATCACGATAAAGTGCGACCAGCAACTGCCGCCTTTTTTCACCGGATTTGCTACTGCAACAGACAACTGCACACCCACAGCCAACCTCGTGCCGGCCTACACCGATGCTGTTTCGGGAAATATGCCCTGCAACGCTACGGTGCTGCGCACCTGGACGGTGAGCGATGCCTGCACCAACAAGGCCAGTTGCACCCAGATCATCACGGTGCGCGACGACGTGCCGCCCACCATCAGTTGCCCGCCGAGCCTATCGGTCAATGTGCTGCCCGGGCTGTGTTACTACACCTTCCTGAACTTCCAGCAGATGGGGGTGACGGCGGCTGACAACTGCGACCCGGTCCCGGCCATCAGCTGCACTTGGGAAGATCCGAACGGCACCATTTTGCCGTACACGCTGCAAACGCAACTTCCCAAAGGCGTACTCACATTCCGGTGCTTTGCCAGGGACCAGTGCGGCAACGTCAGCCAGACCTGCACTTTTAAACTGACCGTCAACGACAACCAGCCGCCGACGATCACCTGCCCGCTCAGCACCTCGGTGGTGGGCGCCATCAACCCGCAGGGGCTGTGCAAGGCGACAGTGAACAACATTAGTGCAACGGTGACGGACAATTGCCCGAACTGGACGGTTTCCTACTCCATCACGGGTGCCACGACGGGTGCTGGCACCGGCGATGCGAGCGGCACGATGTTCATGCAGGGGGCTTCGACGGTGACGTACACGGTGACGGACTGCGGGATGAATACGAAGACGTGCAGTTTTACGGTGACGGTGAAGTGTACTGCCTCCTGCGACTGTTGCCCAACAGTCAATACCCCAGGGCCAGACCTCATCTCCAACGGTCAGTTTACCTTAGGCGACGATGGGTCTTTCATTTCTTTGGCAACAGCCTGCAACACTTGTATAGCCAACCGTCGCTGTGTGGGCAATGAGTTCAGGAGCAAGTGCAGCAGCTGGCCCGATGATTTTTGGGACAATACCGTAGGCACGGCAGCCGGCCAGTTTCTGATCGTTGACGGCCCAGAGACCGGGCCAGCAGCCAATGTCTGGTCGAATTCGGCTGCCAACACCATCAGCGTTACGGCAGGAACCGTGTACAGCTTCTCCTTTTGGGTGGCGAGCATTTATTCGGAACAGTTCCAACTCGGCATGATGGTCAACGGCACGA
>JAYSUY010001135.1:0-7171 GCA_043718855.1 Saprospiraceae bacterium
AGTGGTCCTCAAAGTCGGTGGTGCCGACCGCACCACCCCCGATTTTCACGGAAGTATACAGGTGAAGTAGCCGGTGCGATGGCACCACATAGCCCGTCCAGAGGCCGCCGTAGCCGATGGCCAGTTGGTCTTGGCCGATTTTGGGGGTATCAAACACCTCGCCCATGCCAAACAACCCGAGGAAAAGTCGGTCGAACACCACACCGCCGCCGCCGCCGCTGCCGTAGCCAGTCTTGCCGTTGTTTTGGCTGTAAGAAAAAATGGGCCCCCCAAAGCCGCCCCGGATACGGGCGTTTCGGAACAAGGTCTCGTCTTGTATCTGTGCAAAAAGCGACGAGGAGAAGAGCATCAAGGCAAAAAACAAAAGTTTTGTGTGCATAGCGGTCATGTTTTTAGATTGTACGTTTGGGGCTGAGACACGCGAGGTCGGGCTTACCCTGACGAGGGTGAAAAAATATTTTCCCCTACGCGACAATAATGGGACACGGATGACACGGATTGGACAGATTTTCACAGATTTTGGTTAAAAATCTGCCCTAATCCGTTTTATCTGTCCAATCCGTGTCCCATTGTTGTCGTGTGGGCATGGTGGCAGAAACGAAAAATACTGAACATGAAAAACACCGAAATCAACCACCTGCACCCCAGCGAGCCGCGCTGGTTTGCGGTGCGTACCCGCTCGAAAAGCGAAAAACTGGTGCAGCGGATGCTCGAAAAAAAGAACATATCGGCTTGGCTGCCGCTGCAAAAACTCCTGCGCCGATACACCCGCAGCACCCGGATGACAGAGAAGCCGCTGCTGAACGGCTACGTTTTTGTGCGCATCGTACAGGCGCAGTATGTGCCGGTGCTGGAGACCGAGCATGTGGCGGGTTTCGTACGTTTTTCCAAGGATTTGATCGCCGTGCCACAGGCCGAAATCGACATCCTGAAGCGCATCACGCTCGAAGATGGGCTGGAGGTGGAGGCCGTTCCGGGTGCGGCATTTGCCGAAGGCGACCTGGTGGAAATCAGCGCGGGCAACCTGATGGGGCTCCGGGGCCGAGTGGTGCGCGTGGAGGGCAAGCGAAAGTTTCAGGTAGAATTGCAGCATCTATTTCACAGCCTGCTCATCACGGTAGATGCCGCGTTTTTGGAAAAAACGCAGTTGCGGATAGATTGAAGATGGAGGGGAGGGTTGGAGGTTCGACTCCAACTCGAACTTCCAATAATTACGGCGGTCTATCGGTTCAGAATCAACTCTTTGAGTTGGCGGAGGATGAAGACGATCTGCTCTATCTCGTCCTTCTGCGTCGCGTCGTACTTTTTACTCGTGCAGTATTCTTTGCCGACCAAAGTAGCAAAGCGCCAGTCTGCACCCACTAAATATCCACCATAAAGCGGCTTTTCATCGGCATTGAGTTTCTGGGCAATCAGCATAGCCACCAGCATCTGGCCTTCCGGGTCGTTCTTTTCGCCCTTGCCTTTTTTAAACTCTTGCAGGAAGAAGTAGGGATTTTGAGGACTGTTGATGCCAAAAGGCGTAGCCACGAAACAGTCGCACACCACCGACAACTTATGACCCTCCACCTCAGCGGCGAGTGGGCGTTCGTAAAACACCCGCACCTTCTTTTTCACGTCCACCTTGGCCACCAGAAACGCCCCGCCCACAAAGCGGATTTTCAACTCCTCCTCGTTGAAGTAATCGCCCGCCTCCTGCATTTCCTCAAAAAGTTGATGCACAATCCCCTGCTCAGCAGCGTCCAGCATATATGTCGCGGCCAACCAGTTGTTCAAGTGTAGGCAGTCGCCGCCCACTTGCAAGTTGAAGGCTTTGATGATCTGATCCGTGTCGTAACCGACTTTTCTAATGTCTATCATGTTCGGGCAGTTTCCTGCAAAAGTAAGCAATCTCGTTTTTGAATTCGGTTTTGCCCTCAGCCCGTGAATTTTTTTTCTCCAACCTTTGTTCGGCAAAATTGCCCCCAAGCCACCGCCCACACGAGAAATTTCCACCACACCATGCGCCTTCGCTACCTCCCGTTCCTCCTGGCTGTGCTTTTTCTTTTTCCTGAAAAAAACGCCGCCCAAAACACCACACGCACCGAGCACCAGGCCCGCTACGCCCTCAACATCGCCCGCACCAGCGAACCCATCAAGGTGGATGGCGACCTCTCCGAACCCGTGTGGCAAACCGCCGCCGTCGCCAACGATTTCTGGCTCAAATGGCCCCGCGACGGTGCACCCGCTCCCCAACAAACTGAAGTGCGCTGCGCCTACGATGACCGCTTTTTGTACATCGCCATCACGGCCCACGACACCACGCCCAACTACGTCATCCAGAGCCTCAAGCGTGACGTGGGCTACTGGGACTCCGACGGCGTAGGAGTGATAATTGACCCAGCCAACACGGCCAACAACGGCTACTTTTTTGGTGTGTCGCCCAAAGGCGTGCAGGTGGAGGCCCTGCTTTCTACCGGGAGCGACGACATGGACCGCAACTGGGACAATACGTGGTTTGTGGAAACCCGCAACTACGCCGACCGCTGGACAGCGGAGTATGCCATCCCGCTCCGCATACTCCGCTTCAAGGAGGGGCAGACCCAGTGGGGCATCAACTTCATCCGAAACGACCTCACCAACGGCGTGTACTCCACCTGGTCGCGGGTGCCGTTCCAGTTTGATGGGCTGGATTTGGGCTGGACGGGTACCTTGCAGTGGGACGCTTCGCCCCGCCGAACGAAGGGCAACTACGACCTCATTCCCTACGTGTCGGCCTCTACATCAAAGAATTATGAAGAAAACGGCGACTGGAAAGCCAAGCCCAACGCGGGCTTGGACGCGAAAATCGGCATCGGCTCTGGCCTGAACTTGGACGTAACGCTCAACCCTGATTTCTCTCAGGTGGAGATTGACCAGCAGGTGGTGAACCTCACCCGCTTCGATGTACAACTGCCCGAAAAGCGTACTTTTTTTCTCGAAAACGGCGACCTGTTCGGCAATTTCGGCATCCCGCCCATTCGCCCGTTTTTCTCCCGCACCATCGGCCTCGACGAGGATGGCAACCCGCTGCCCATACTCGGCGGCTTGCGCCTCACGGGCAACCTCGGCTCCAACACCCGCATCGGCGCGATGACCATGCAGACGGGCAAGCAGGGTGCTACACCGGCTCGAAACTATACCGCGCTGGCCGTGAACCGTCGGGTGTTTGGCCGCAGCACGGTGTCTGGTTACTTCCTTGATCGTGAGGCGTTTGATGGATCAGAACGACTCAAAAATCAGTTCAGCCGCAACGCCGGGGCAGAACTGTTGTACATCAGTACCAACGGTCAGTGGACAAGTTGGATGACGCACCACCGCTCGTTTCAGCCCGGCGTTTCGGACAAAAACTGGTGGGGCAACATGGGCGGGGAGTTCAAAAACCGCCGCTTCAACGTGCTGCTGGACGTGCTGCACATGGGCGAAAACTACCGCGCCGATTTGGGTTTTGAGCGGCGCATCGAGAACTACGACGTGGCGCGCGACACGACGCTGCGCATCGGCTATAACTTCGTGTTCAGCAATTTCAACTACCGCGTGTTCCCCAAAAACACGACCGGGCGGTTGAATTTTCTCGAATTGGGCGGTGAGTTTTTTCAAGTCATCAACCCTGACGGCTCGCTCAACGAGTCGAGCAACGAGGTGAACGCCACCTGGAATTTCAAGAACACCAGTGAGTTCTCCATCGGCATCAAGCCGGCTTGGGCCAACGTGCCGGTGACGTTCAAGTTCGACGACGAGGATTCTCTGGCGCTCTGCCCGGCTTTGCCCGCAGGGGAGTACGCCTACACGAGCGCGGGGGTGGAGTGGAATTCGGACTACCGGAAGCGATTTTTTGTGTCCATCGAAGGCGGTGCGGGCGGTTTTTACAACGGTCAGCAGTACCGGGCGGGCGTGGAGGCGAACTGGCGCATCCGCTCGCTGGCCAACATCCGGCTGGCCGCAGAATTCAACCGGCTGGATTTCCCGGAGCCGTACTGCGACGTATCGCTGTTCAACCTCACGCCGCGTGTGGAGGTGTTTTTTGCTAAAAACCTGTGGTGGACGACCTTCCTGCAATACAACACGCAGGCTGATAACTTCAACATCAACAGCCGTTTGCAGTGGCGTTTCCGCCCGATGAGCGACGTGTTTTTGGTGTACACCGACAACTACGCGGTGCAGGTGTGGGGCGTGAGGAACCGGGCGCTGGCGGCGAAGGTGAATTATTGGTTTTGAGTTTCTACGCTTACTTTTGTCCAAAACTTTACCACCATGTCAAGAGTCGAGAACATCATTCAAGAAATAGAAGCCCTCGAAGACGACGAACTCGAGCTGCTGCTGCAAGTGCTGCTGAAACGTTTGGACAAGCGGCGACGCATGAAGGAGGTTTTCGACAAATACCGGGGCATCGGAAAGGGCGTGTGGCCCTCTGACGCGCAGGCTTACATCAATCAACTCAGGGAAGACCGCCATGGAGTTGCAGGGTAAAATTTATTTCGATACAGTCGCCTTCAT
Source organism: Saprospiraceae bacterium (assembly GCA_043718855.1). GTDB lineage: Bacteria > Bacteroidota > Bacteroidia > Chitinophagales > Saprospiraceae > M3007. The sequence continues at coordinate 4,516 of JAYSUY010001135.1, forward strand.
CTACTGGGTGGAGGAGCACCCCGACTTCCTACAAAAGGTGGAATCCCTGATGTTGGATGCGAGCGAAGCGGGAGCCAGTTTTGTCACTCGCCGAATTTGGGGTTCTGCCAGAGCGGCTCGGCAAGCAGGATTTGCTCATCAAATTTGATGAACTGCTGGTCAATGCCGACTTCAACGTGTTGGCCATCAACCGGGAGATGGCTAACACGTCTTACCGCCTTCGGGCCAAATACCCATCGCTCAAAGCATTGGACTCGCTCCATCTGGCGGCGGCGCTCTACGCGGGCTGCGACTTCTTTGTCACCAATGATTTGGGCTTGAAGTCGGTTACAGAATTGGACATCTGCATCATCGCGGAGTATGCCTGAATGTTCACAGCACTTCTTGCTGGGAAAATCGAGCGTTGGCGGCGAAGGTGAATTACTGGTTTTGAATGAAATCTGTATATCCCGAAGGTGTGGCACACCTCAGAGGTGTGCCACACCTTCCTGCCATCACAAGCACACCAGCACCTTGTACCTGTACTTCCACTTTTGCTCCTCGCCTGGCTTCAGGTCAACCTCCCATTCCACCTCGTACATGGAGTTGATGCGCAATGTCGCCTGCTCTTGCTGCTGTTTCCAAGTCCAGTCAGAACCGATCGGTGTACCCTCAATAGTGCGCAGCACACGCACTTTGGTGGCGATGTCCTTGTGGTTCACCACACATATTTCCCCCTCTACCGTCAGTTCATCGTAGTTGCAGTTCTGGTACTGGCGCACGTTTTCCCTGCGGTCGGTTTCGCCTTCGCCGTGCGACACTTTAATCTCTGGGGTTTCGGCGATGCGTACCTTGCATTTCACGCCCGGTGGGGTGTAGGGTAGTTTGTCCTGACTGATGGGAAACGAGTTGCCGCCCACCAGCGAGAGGATGTTGGCGACACCTGTGGTGAAGGGGAATTGGGTGGGGTTTTTGAACTCAACATAGTGTGATACAGGGTTTTGCTGCTCGTTCGGGTCGGGGCGCGGCTGGTACTGGTTGGCAAACATGGACGGCCCCGCGCCGAGCAGACGGCACTCGTAGAAGTGCGCAGGCTCTACCTCCGCCTCGAAAATTGGGTACTGGTAGCGGCTGTTTTTGGGAAAACTACCGGGCTTCACCGTGTAGAAAAAGTAGTCTTCCACTTTGCTCGTTTCAAAATTCTCACCGCCGCCGTCGCCTGCGGTAACTTCGCCTGTATCGTAGGCCGAGTAGTTCGCCATCTGGGTGGAGTACACCTGTGGGCGGGGGTAGTTGTCTTGGCGGCCTTGCAGCCCCGACCAGAGGTGGAAAAAATTCATCATCCAGTCGGCATTTTTAGCGAAGGTGAAATTGGGCACCCCTACAGCGAGGCGCAGTTCTGCGTCGCCGAGGTCTTCCGCGTCGTTGGCAAGGTCGGCACGGAGAGCGAGGCGGCTCTTGCCCCGGTCGTTCAGTTCGAGTTGGTACACCGGAGTCCAGCCGAGGCCGTTGACGAGGTAGAGCAGGCTGATGTCCTGCTCCGTCTTGGCGGCAGTTTTGAAATTGACCTCTAAGGTGCGCTGGAGGCCCGTCGTGGCGGTGCGGGTGTTGATGTTTGGCTTGCCGGGGAATTCGATCTGCTGCACCTGCGCCACCGGGAAACTGAGCCAGCGGCCATCGGTGGTGTTCAGGATGATGTTGGCCTCCCGCGGGTTGTCTTCCTGCCCAGTCACCTTCATCAAGGTGCCTTCCACTTCCACTGGAAGAGACTGGACATCGGTTTTTCGCCAAATTTTGAGCCGTTGCCCCGTATTGGCGTTCAGCAGCGAGAGGTTGTCCATCAGCAGCAGGACCCGTTTCAGCGTATCCTGCCGGGAAAAAACCGAGGCCAGATCGCCCGTGGACGAAGTGACCCAGTAGGTGCCGAACAGCGCGTCGGGCAGGTCGTGGGTGCTGTACTTGCCGCTCACGGTCGCCACTTTGCCGCTCTTGGCGATGAGCGACTGGCCGTTTTTAAACAGCGTGACGGTGCGGACAGGCAGGTTTTGCGCAGCCAAAAAACAGGGGAGCGAGGAGAGCAAAGCAAGAAAGGTGGTTAGGACGAGTGGGTGTGCTTTTTTCATGGAAGGTGAATTTTTTAAGAAATTGGAGGATGGACGTTGGATGCTGATTTTGTCAAAAACGCATAACTTGACAGATTCATTGACTGTAGCAAGGAATTGTACGGGCCGCATTTGCAAGGCCCTGAACATTCCTACCTTCGCCGCGTTTTCAGGCCAAACCCACCACACTCACCACCCATCACTTTACTGCTCCACATGAGTTTGTTCCCGCACCCCGACCGCTTCGAGCGTCGGCACATAGGCCCCTCCGAAACTGAAACCCAACAAATGCTCAAGGCACTGAACGTCAAATCGTTGGATGAACTGATTGACCAAACAGTACCCGCCTCCATCCGGCTCAAAAAGCCGCTCAATCTCCCCCCCGCGCAGTCTGAGTTCGAGTATTTGCAACACCTGAAAAAGGTGGCCATGCACAACCGTGTGATGCGCAACTACATTGGCATGGGCTACTCTGGCACCATCACGCCGCCGGTCATCCTGCGCAACGTGTTCAGCAACCCAGGTTGGTACACCCAGTACACGCCCTACCAGGCCGAAATCGCGCAAGGCCGCCT
>JAYSUY010001136.1:0-7164 GCA_043718855.1 Saprospiraceae bacterium
CGCCAAACAGGCCGCCGTTCACATGTATCCCGTAGTTCCCGTTTTTCAGCGTAGCCCCATTGCGCAGCGTGAGGTTGTTGCCGTTAGCGGTCGCATCTATGCAGTGGCCCTCAAACTGAGCGTCCATCACGCCACCCGTCATGGTCATCATTCTGACGTAGGTCAGGGTGAGGATTGCATTCTGCGAATAGTGCCCATTGAAGGTACAATTGAGCAAATTGACCGAAGTAGGCACACCATTGTACCGAAACGAGGCCTTGGCACCAGTCACCGTGTTCATGGAAGCAAAGTTGGCTCCCCACACGTCTATGCCCAGCGTGTTCTCAAAATGCGACGACAGGGCAGTGACCGAACCCGCTGCATTGGTGACCAACACACCATATTTTAGGTCTTTGACCTCGCTGTACTGGATTTGTACCGTGCCGCCGTTGATGACCTCCAGGCCGGTGTGCGGCATCGCTGCGCCGCTGATGGGCCGAAATGCCGTGCGCAAGCCGCGCGAGATACCCCCGTCTTCGTGCAGCACCCGCCCCAGCGTACCCACTTCCACGAGACCGTCTTGTAGCGTGAAGTTGCCACCCGTTTTTTTGAACTCGGCTCCGTTGTTTACCCGCACAAAGCGATAGGCTTTGCCTGCGCCAGTGAGCGTGAAGTTCTCCGGTAAGTCGGCGATGTTGCCTTTGTCGAACTCCAAATAACCGTCGCCTTGGATGGTGACATTGCCTTTGGCCACCAACTTGCCGCCATTCTCGATCTTGATGCGGGCGCGGCCATTCTGTACGAGGGGACCGTCGGGGTTGTCGCGGAGGATGAGGATGGCACCTTCGTCGAGGATGAGCGTACCACCGTTCCTGATCACGAGCACGGAATTTCCGTGTATTTTCAAACTTCCATCTGATTCGATGTGGACGATGGACTTGTCAGACACCGACAAAACCCCGTCTTTGCCCGAGTCGTCGGCACCTACGATCAACGAAGCACTGCGTTGGACGGTGATGAGTGCGCTGCATTCCGTATCTGCTTTTAACACCGGATGAGGAGCGTCTGGATCAGTGTTAGCCCCATAGGCTACCTTGCCGTAATCATTGACGTAAAGTTTGCCGCCGGCACCGCTGATGGTTACGCTCGGAATCGGAGAATATTTGGACAAGCCCACATTGAATTTGACCTCCAATTGATTAGCGAGTACAAAAGGATGTGCGAATGGTGCTGGAGAACTGGTCACCAATTCTTCGATCAAGAGATTGGCAATGCGGGCATCTAATGCAATATGAGGCTGATTGATCTCTGTCGTGCCGCCGTAAGACGGCATGGTATCGGTAGCCGCTGTTGCACTACACCGGCTGACCGCTCCACACGATTGAGCGGATGAGAAATTGGAAGGCACCGCTGCGCTTACGCTGCTGAACGTGGGGACGAAGCAGTGGTGAGTGGCCGTCAGGCCTGGGCCAGACGTGATAACCCCCGCATCGGCTAAGGCATCCATCAGACCATTGGAACCATTGGAGCCCAGTGGTGCCACACCCAGATTGGAAGTGCCGCCTGGCGCCACGTCGTAAGGCTTGGTGAACACCGTGGGTGCCCAGTGGATGCTTAGTGTGCTTGGTATAGGCAGCCCAACTACCCAATCCTTTTTCCTGATGTAAGCATCCAATACATTCGTTTGCCCATTGTTGCTGGTTGCTCTCACTAATATGTCAAAATAAACCTCACGACATGCCAAAGCAGGCGCTCCTCCAAAAATGATTTCTTTACAGGCCACTTTGGTGCCAATCAAGTCAAAAAAAAGCCCATTCGGGTCAATGTTGTTCTCCACAAATGTCCCGATGCCCGACCCGTTGGACAGCGCGACATGGCGCATATCCAGCGCGCCCATTGCGTCCATCGCTGCCATGAAAGCCGTGTGTACTGGGTTGATCGGCTCTGAGTTGTTGGCGGCAGCGGCATCTATCGCCATGACGTGGTATTTCAGCAACTGCTGCGGCACCCCCTTCCAGAGCGCTTGCCATACTGCATCCACTGCCGGGATGCTGATGTTGTCGCCAGCGTAGGTGGGCAATTGGTCTTTCATGAACTTGATCAGGCACTGGGTGCCGATGGGGATGTTGGCCCCGCGCAGCGGAGAGTCGTAGGTGAAGAACAGGCGCGTGTCGTGCGCTGGCCCGTTGATCTTCATGTCCAGCAGCGCGTACTTGCTCGCCACACCGCCCATGCTCACGCCGATGACCACGTTCTGCTCTGTGCTGCCCGCCGCTGCCTTCATCTCGTTCACCTTTTTGATCACCTCTTCCACTGCAAAGGCGTTGCGCTGGATCCAGTCCGACCCGTCGGCAAAGTCCACATAGATCAGATCGTACTCGTTGGCGTAGAGGTGATCGGTGAGATTTTCGGTGGGAGGATTCCCATTTAAAACTGGCAGATCCAACAGATCAAACATTCTTTTGTAACTGCTCGCAGCCACTCCATATTCCTCATACCCTTCCACCACGATGAGCGGTCGAAGCATCCGCTTGACCGTGTTGCAGTTGCTTTGGTTGTAGAAAATGTGCATCGTGGCCATACCAGGTGCAGTCAGGCCGCTGGGGTCGGTAAAACTTTTGGTAGAGGTGACCGCGATGGATTCGTATAGGTTTTGCGGCCAGTCCATGCCAGGACTTCCTCCTCTGCTGGCCGTAGCATCGTCTATCACCTCCAATTTGGCGTGGGCGTAGCGCACAAACCCAGGGTATTGAAGCCGCACCCGAATCTCTTTTTCGCCCGCTGTCGGGTAGGTGGCCGATACCGTATCGCCCGGCGCGAGCGTACGCCAGCCTTGCCCATCGCCGGGGTCGAGGCTGATGACCGGGGCTGCTCCGCCCAAATTGCTGAACCACAGATCGGTGGGCAACGTAAACGAAGGCGTAAGGCCCTGCGCAGTGCCGATGAGGGGGGCGACCACAATGACCGTGTCTTGCTCGTAGGGGCTTTGGCTGCGGCCCGGCACGTCATGTACCTGTTCGTTGGTGTAACTCACCAAGTTGAGCAGGAGGGCATCGGGGCGCAAGCCGTCGTAGCGCAAGGCCATGAGGGCCAGCGGAATGGCATCGCCGGGCTGCAAAGCCCTGATTTTGGTCAGATAGACCGAGGGATCGGGCAGACCGCCGCCCGTGCCGACATAGCTGCCCAGCATCTCCCCGTACAGCATCCCGAACACATTGATGTCGGTGTAGTTGGAGTCGTTGAGTGTACCGCGGTACTCGAGCGGTTCGGCGAGCGGCACACAGAGATCGAAGAAGTAGCCCGTGCCGCACTGGCTCTTGTCGAGCGGTGCGTACAGGTGCGCGATTTTCTGGGGTAGGGTTTGATTTTGGGCAAAGCAGTAGCTTGCCACGAGTACCGCCAACAGCGGTACAAGCAGTGATTTTTTCATGTTGAAGAAAAATTTTAGAAGTTAGAGAAGGTTACTGTGGAAAGTAGGGGAGGTCAAAGCGCCCCTCTGAAATGACGATTTTATTCCCGGTATTGAGGCTGTCAGCAAAAAGTGTGAAATTAAAAGTGCCGGATACAAAATTGTTAAGCGTGTCAATTTTGGTAATCACAACACAGTTGCTAGGAAGCGGCTGATAGTCACTTCGGTAGTATTTGCCGTTTGTTGTTCTAAACTTTCCAAAAACTACCTCCTTGCAATAGCTTCCTTTCTTAAAGTCGGTGTACCCAAAGGTTATTACCAACCAGTTGTCAATTTGCCACTCTTTATCCACTAAGTTGCAAAGGATGCGCCCTGAGCCAGTTAAATCGCTTTCCCAAACGGTAGCCTCCTTATCTCGGGAAGTCACAGTGCCCAGCGGCACCCTCGGCACCCACACCTGTCCGTTCACCTTGCAGCCGAAGGTGTTTTTGCCTTCCTGCGTAGCAGCGGGCAGCACGGTGTAATCAATGGGCGGAGCGGGCTTTATCGGCTCCTCCTTATTGCAGGCCCAAAGGCTTGTGACCAGCAAGAACAGCAGGAGCAAGCGGAAAATATTTTTCTCTTTCATTGTAAAAGTGGTTAGAAGTGAATGTGTTGGGGGGCCTCACCCCCGACCCCTCTCCAAAAAAGGAGAGGGGGGAAAAGCCGTAGCGAGCAACCCTAAGAGTGGGTGGCGGCTACGGCTGTCGTCGTCGAAGGTACGGGGTGAAGGTGAAGAATAGGTTTTTAGGACGAATGCCCAGCATCTCCCCGTACAGCATGCCGAACACGTTGATGTCGGTGTAGTTGGAGTCGTTGAGCACGCCGCGGTATTCGAGCGGCTCGGCGAGCGGCACACAGAGGTCGAAGAAGTAGCCCGTACCGCACTGGCTCTTGTCGAGCGGTGCGTACAGGTGCGCGATTTTTTGGGGCAGGGTTTGCGTTTGGGCAAAGCAAAGGCTTGCCACAAGCAGGCAAAAGCCCGCCAGCAGTAATTTTTTCATGCTGAATGAAAATTTAGAAGTTAGAGAAGGTTACTGTGGAAAGTAGGGCATATCAAAGCGCCCTTCCGTAATTTTGATTTTGCTGCTCTTGTTGCTGTTGTAAACACTGCACTGAAAGACCCCCGATATAAAGTTGCGGGCAGTATCTATTTTAGTAATGGTAAAATAGTTACTGGTATCGCCATCTATATGGTGATAGTCTTCTGCCAGCCTTGTAAAATCAGGATTGAACCTAAACTGTGCAGTATCAGAAAGCGTCTTGTATGTACGTGCCTGAAAAAAAGATGGCCCAAAACCAATGGTCATATATTCATCTTGGGTCGTCGACAGAAGTCGGCAACTAATCCCGCCGCCGCCCGTCCCATTCTTTTCATGCAGTTGTGCCATTTTATCAAACCAGGGCGCAGAGATTTCGACCCTTGGCACCCACACCTGCCCGTTCACCTTGCAGCCGAAGGTGTTTTTGCCTTCCTGCGTGGCGGCGGGCAGCACGGTGTAGTCAGGGGGCGGGGCGGGCTTGATCGGCTCCTCCTTATTGCAGGCCCAAAGGCTTGTGACCAGCAAGAGCAGCAGGAGCCAGCGGAAAATATTTTTCTCTTTCATTGTAAAAGTGGTTGAAAATGAGTGTGTTGAATTTAAGCGTGGCCGTAGCGGGCCTCACCCCCGGCCCCTCTCCAAAATGGAGAGGGGAGGCGTAAGCGGGCGGCTACGGCTGTCGTCGTCGAAGGTACGGGGTGAAGGTGAGGAATAGGTTTTTGGGTGGAGTGCCGAGCATCTCTCCGTACAGCATACCGAACACGTTGATGTCGGTGTAGTTGGAGTCGTTGAGCACGCCGCGGTATTCGAGCGGCTCGGCCAGCGGCACACACAGGTCGAAGAAGTAGCCAGTGCCGTCTGGCTCTTGTTGAGCGGAGCGAAGATGTGGTGCAGTTGCTGGCGGAGGCTGGGCTCCACCGGGATGCTGGTCGTCTGAGCCTGACCGTGTACGGCACAGGCCAGAAAGGCCAGAAAGATGAAAATGACGTGTTTCATTATGTGAAAAAGTTTTGAAAAGGCATGGCAATACGTTGCCGCACGGAGCCATCTCCTTGCAGCCTCTGGTGTTGAACCTACCTTAGTGGTTATGGATTATTGATGATACCTGATGTCGAAACGTCCGTCAGTTATGACGATGGAGTCTTTTCGGTCAGTGATTTTTTTATCATTACCTCTGTAAAGGGTAAATTGGAACTTGCCCGACATGATGTTATTCAATGTATCGGAATAAGAAACGTCAAGTTGATTGTTCAGATGTCTCCCTCTGTCATCAGGGTAATACCATTTTTTCTTCTGATGATCTAGATGGTAAACACTAAATTCATCATGCTCTGATATCCCTTTAAAACTCGCATAGTACAGACCTTTTTTTGCAGACAGGCCAAAACTAAAAGTGTGTACAATCCCTTCGATAGAGGATTGAACAGTCAGGTATCCACGATTAGAAACATTCATAGAGGACTGAATCGGGGAATATGTAGGATCGAAATACGCCTTCCAATCTGCCTTCGGCAGCCAGAGTTTTCCATTGACGTAACACCCGAAGGTATTGGCCCCGGTAGTGGTGAGCGGCGGCAGGGTGTCGGGCAGCACGACTGGTGGTGGCACGGGCGGGTCGGGCGGGTCTTTGTGGCAGGCGGGCAGCAAGAGTGCCAGCCAGACGGCTGCCAGCAGGGGCAGGAGGAACAAGATTGCTTTTTTCATAAAAAACTGATTTTGAAATGAAAAGATGGGTGTAGTGTGCCGCAGGCTTCACCCCCGGCCCCTCTCCAAAAAAGGAGAGGGGAGGAGCGACGGCTGCGGCCATCTTCGTCGGTGCTGGGTTTTTCCGCCTCCGCTTCCTCCTTCGCTATGGCTCCGGCGGATAAAATGGCTTTGGCGGATAAAGAAGGTAAAAATTAAGGCTTTTGGAGGAGTGCTGCCAAGGTAAGCCAGTGGCACGGCGAGGTTGTAGAGGTAGCCTGTCGGCACCTGCGCCTTGTCTAGCGGGAAGGCGATGGCCTGAGCCTGCGCATTGCAGAGCCAGAGCAGGGCGAAGAACAGTTTTTTCATGTCTTTTTAGAAAAATTAAGTGTTAGTTGGAATATCGGATATCGAAGCGTCCGTCGGTGACCATTATCGAGTTGTTTCGATTCGTAATCTTGTAGTTGTTGCCCTCGAACAACCGGAATGAAAAGGTGCCAGAAATGATGTTGTTCGTCGTGTCGAGGAAGCTGATCTCCAATCGGTTGTCCTTGATTATTCCTGTATCAGGGTAGTACCATTTATTGACTTTGCTATCAGAGAGCCAAATGCCAAATCTATCTGGGTCAGTGTAGACTTTACTGTGTGTGTGGAAAACGCCTTTACGGCAAGGCAGCCCAAAACTCATCGTCTGGTCAACACCCACGTCGAACTCATTGACGGTGATGTAGCCGCCTTGCCCATTCTTCTCAGTGATGGAACTGGCGAACAACTGAAAACTGGGATCAAAAGGCACCAGGTCAGTTGCTTTGACGACCCATACCTTGCCATTGACCTTGCACCCGAAGGTATTAGCCCCGATGGTGGTCAGAGCGGGCAAGGTGTCGGGCTTGGGTGTGGTGTCGGGCGGCACGACGTAGGGGCCGTCGTCTTTTTGGCAGGCGGGCAGCAGCGTGGCACCTACGAAGGCCAGCAGCAGTCCGAGCAGAAAAATGATTTTTTTCATGTTGAAAA
>JAYSUY010001137.1:0-2591 GCA_043718855.1 Saprospiraceae bacterium
GCGAGAAGCACTTGAAAAGCAAATGATGAAGTGGCATCAATCCCACAAAAACAGCGAGCCGCTGCGTCAGTTGACGCAGCGGCTCGCTGTTTTTTACGCCCAGCGCGGTCTTTGATCGCTGATTTTGTGGTCAGATTATTTCAGGCTAAGTCACATAACCCTAAAACTCAATCTCCAGCCCGTCGTAGGCCAAGCGCACATTGGGTGGCAACTGCGGTTCCAGGTCAGCAGCCAATCCGATGTGGTGGCTCATGTGGGTGAGCCAAGCTTGCTCGGGGCCAATGGTTTGGATGAAAGCGAGCGCTTCCGTCAGGTTCATATGAGTCGGATGTTCTTGGTGTTGCAAAGCATTGACCACCAAAATTTTGGTACCCCGAATTTTCCACAATTCGCTGGCTGTCATAGTTTTTACATCAGTTAGGTAAGTCAGGTCTCCTATACGGAATCCTAGTATGGGCAGCCGCCCGTGCTGTACTCCGATGGTCTGAATGTGCAGGTCGTTGCCCCAGTTCAGGGTAGTGTTTTCCCCTATTTCAATGAGTTCGATGCGTGGCAAACCAGGTATTGGCTCGGCGAAAACGTAGTCGAAGCGGCGGCGTATTTCAGCGGCTACGCGCGGCATCGTGTACACCTGCATGGCTTTCCCAGAGGAAAAATTGAAGGGTCGGATGTCGTCCAGACCGATCACATGGTCGTTGTGCTCGTGGGTGAGCAGGATCGTGTCCACGCGGCGCACTTTGGCCCGAAGCATCTGCTGACGCAGGTCGGGGCCAGCATCAATGAGGATGTTGTACTCGCCAGCGGAGAGCAGTGCGGAGGCTCGAAGGCGGTTGTCGCGGGGGTCGGAGGAAGTACACACGACACACTCGCACCCAATGACGGGTACGCCCTGTGAAGTGCCGGTACCGAGGAGCGTGAGTTTCAAAATGAAGGATGAAGGGTGAACGAACTGTGTTGAAGTACTCTCAAGGCCGCAAAATTAAGTCCGCCAAATTTAGACCTTTATTCCAGCACCATTCCTAATCTCTATTTTTACCGCTATACACTTTTTTATTCCCAATATTCCCCTCAAAACCTGTTTTATCTACTCTTCCAATCCGTGTACTCCTGACTCATTGGGATTTTCACGGGTAGTCATTTCGCAAGATATCTGATGCCAAAAATGAACCCTGACGAACTCCTCCGCTACGCCTGTCAAATCGCGCTGCCCGGTTTTGGCGAAGCCAGCCAGCAGCGGCTGAAAGCCGCCCGTGTGCTGGTCGTGGGTGCTGGCGGGCTGGGCTGCCCGGCAGCACAGTACCTCGTGGCGGCTGGTGCAGGGCAGGTCACCATCGCTGATTTCGATACGGTATCAGCCAGCAACTTGCACCGCCAGATACTCTACACGCCCGACGACGTGGGCCAGCCCAAAGCCCGAATCGCCGCGGAGCGGCTTTCGAGGCAAAATCCGCACGTCGCAGTAGAGGCTTTTTTGGAAAAAATTTCTCCCGAAAACGTCCTCGCACTGTTCTCTCAACACGACTTGGTGCTGGACTGCACCGACAACTTCGAGGCCCGCTACCTCATCAACGACGCAGCTGTTTTGAGCGGAAAGCCCGTGGTATACGGCGCGATTTACCAATACGAAGGCCAAGTCGCGCTCTGGAACGCGCCCAACCCTGACGGCTCGCGCTCACCCAACTACCGCGACTTGTTCCCTGTGGTGGATGCTGCGCAGGTGCCGAACTGTGCCGAAGGCGGTATCATCCCAGCGTTGGCGGGCATCATCGGCTGCATTCAGGCCAACGAGGCCATCAAGCACTTGGCGGGCGCGGCGGATTCGCTGGCCGGGCGGCTGCTGGTGTTCGATGCGGCAGCGATGCAAAGCCGCAGCTTCAAAATCGGTAGCGTGAGTCGGGTGAGCATCACCACGCTGCCGCAAGCGGAGGGGGGGCAGTGCGTCACGGCGGCTGAATGGGCCGCTGCTGGACCAGATGCCTACCTGCTGGTGGATGTGCGCAACGCCGACGAGCGGGCGCGTTTTCACCTCGGTGGTCTGCACATCCCGCTGCCTGAACTGGGCCAACGCTGGGCGGAAATACCTGACAATCAACCAGTTTTGTTCTACTGCGCATCTGGGCAGCGCAGTGCGGAGGCCGTGAAAATATGGCAAAAGCACAGGCCTGGAGCAGCGGCTTTTTCCCTAAAAAACGGAATGGAGGGAATGGAGATGGAGCCATACTCAGTTCTCAATTAACTAATCCTGCTTTGACCGACACTTCCAGCATCCGATCGATGCTGGCTCGGCCTTCGCGGATGACCCAGTCGGGCAACACGATTTCAGGCAATTCGTACTCCATGCAGAGGTAAAGTTTTTCCAACGTATTCCGTTTCATGTGCGGGCAGTCGTTGCAGGCGCAGTTGTTGGTCGGCGGGGCAGGTATGAAAGTCTTGTGCGGGCTGGATTTCTGCATCTGGTGCAGGATGCCGGACTCAGTGGCCACGATGTACTCCATCGCCGAGTCGTTGATGGTATATTTCAGCAAGCCAGTGGTGCTGCCGATGTAGTCGGCCATGTCGAGGATGTGCGCTTCGCACTCCGGGTGGGCGAT
>JAYSUY010001138.1:0-2590 GCA_043718855.1 Saprospiraceae bacterium
GTTCTTCGTCGGTTAAAATGTCCCGCATTGCGCCCTCCTCATGCCTCATGGCGCAAAAAATCTGTCTCGCCTACTCGTACGTCACCTGCCGGATGCGACCCTAGGCAAACGCGCCAAGTGGATTTGAAGGCAGAGGAGCCCCAGCGGGGCGTAGTATCGGTAGGCAAGATTCCCCCCAGAAGGTTTAGCCCCAGCGGGGCGTAGCATCCACCTATTTTGCTGCGCCCCGCTGGGGCTGGTTGGCCGTAGCCAGCACATTTCTACCGATGTTACACCCCGCCGGGGCTTCCAGATGTTGATGCGTTTGCCCTGAGCGAACTCCCCTACCACCTGCGCCGACCCAGCGATAGCACCGTTGCAGCCAAAAACAAGGCAATGACTGAGGTGAAATACACCAAATCACGAGAGTCAAGTACACCCCGGCTCAGTGCGTTGTAGTGGTAGTCCATGCCGATGGATTGCACGATGTCGTCGGTTTTTCCATAAAAAATAGGCAGGCGGCTGAGAAAATCGAAGCCGAGGTACATGAAGAAACACAGGAACGTAGCCAGCACGAAGGCCACGATCTGGTTGTTGGTGAGCGAACTGGCCAGCACACCGATGGCCGTAAAAGCCCCGGCCAGCAGCAGCAGCCCAATGTATGAGCCGACGATGCCGCCCGTATCCAAGTTGCCCTTCGGCGAGCCGAGTTGGTACACCGTGATGTAGTACAAAAACGTGGGCAGTAACGCGAAAGCCACCAAGAGCCAGCAAGCCAGAAATTTTCCGCCCACAATCTGCCAATCTGAGATGGGGCGTGTAACGAGCAGTTCGATGGTGCCGCTCTGTTTTTCCTCTGCCAAAGTGCGCATCGTCACCGCCGGGATGAGGAACAAAAACACCAGCGGAGCCATGGCAAACAAGGTGTCGAGCGTAGCATAATTGCTGTCAAGTACGCTGTAATCTGGGAACACCCACATCACCAAGCCCATGAGCAGCAGGAATACGCCCACCACGATGTAGCCGATGAGCGAGGAGAAAAACGCGCTGATTTCTTTTTTAAAAATGCTGTACATACCTCAAGGTTGAAAAATTCTTGGTGACTGGTGACTGGTTATCAGGTTTTTATCACGAAAGTTCACTCCTCACTCCTCACTTGGCCAACTGCTTCGCCACCCAGCCTGGCACCACCAGCGCACCCAGCAGCAGATAGCCGTAGTAGGCCATGCTGCGCCAGAGCAGTGCGATCACCATCGCTATCCCGGGTTCGGGCACAAAATCGACGATCAGCGCGGCAAAAAGCAACTCAGCAACACCTGATCCGCCTGGTGTAGGAGCAGCAGCCATAATGATAAACATCGCCACCATCCGGGCGTACACGAAGGCTTGAGTGGCCCCGTCAAGCGGTGTATTGGGTACGATGGCGATCAGCAAACAATTGATCATCAGGAATTTGAAAGTCCAAGCACCCAGTGTACCCAGTACTACCCGCAGGTGGTAGCCCCAGGGTTGTTGGCGCATTTCATCGGCGGCCAGCGTAAATTCAGTGCCTAAGCGGTCGAATTTTGGGGCGTATTTTCGGAGCCATTCCCGACGTGCCAACCACGACAGCACGTTTTTCGCGTAGACGGGTTTTACAAACAGAAAAACCATCAGCAGGCACCAGTAACTGCACATGAAGGCGTAGGTGCTGAAAAACACGCTGCTCGTCACCCACACCTCCGAAAAAGTGCTGGCTCCCGGAGAAAGCATCGCCGGGCCATAGAGCGAAAGGAGTATCGGCAGCGACAGCACGAAGAAGCCCGCGTCGCACACGATGGCGTAAAACACCGCCGCTGCGGTACGCCCAGCAGCTAATTTTTCCCGCGTCAGCACAAACAGCATCACAAATGGTCCGCCCTTGTTGGTGGGCGTGAGTGCTGCACTGAATTCCCACAACACCATTAAATTCAGGCATTTGCGCCACGAAAATGCCCCTCCCGTGAGCGTTTGCAGCCGAAAAGTGTAGGAGCAGTGCCGAAGTGCGAGTAGCCCCATCGCCAGTGCCATCCAAGCAAATGCACGTCCCGACCACTGGATGTTGCGAAACTGCTGCACATCAAACTGGCTGTAAAACAAGTACCCGACCGCAGCCAGCCCCAGCGCAACGGGCAATATCATGCGCGACGGACGCAGTGAGCGCAACACGCGCTGGCCTTCAGAATCTATGGGTGGGGTGGGTGTTGGGGTAGAATCTTGCATCGGTAGGTGGGCGAATATTTCAGTGCCGCGCGGCAAAGGTCGGCAGCCTTGTCAATACTTATCCATCGAAAAATGAAGCACGGCACCTATGCAGGTGGCACTTCAGTCGTATGACTGCCGTCTTCTTTTTCAAAAATTTTCTTCAAAAATGGATGGCTAAACACCGCAATCAGGATGATCAGCACCCCTAAATAAAACGCTGGGCGCATCTCACGGTCTTCGCGGAAGACCAAAGCAGCCAGCACAACGCCGTACACGGGTTCCAAATTGATGGTTAAATTAGTGGAAAAAGCCGAGAGGTGGCGCATGGCTTGCAGGGTGAGGTAGTAGGGCAGCAAGGTGCAAAGCCCAGCCAGCACCAGTAACCACA
>JAYSUY010001139.1:0-2588 GCA_043718855.1 Saprospiraceae bacterium
AACTGCACTTTGTTGTACACGTCATCTTCTTCCCCGAAGCCGCCGAGGAAGGCGTAGGCGATGGCTTCGTCCTTGTGCATTACCGGGATTACGAGATCAAACTCGCGGATGAGCGGGTGCTCGGAGTGCTCCAAGCCTTGCATACTGCGGTAGCGGAGCAGTTCTTTCGACACATCGTGTTCCAGCAGACGACTGCTCACGCCGAGCGAGGTCATACATTCCCAAAGGCCGACTTCTTTGAAAAAAAGGGCCATTTTGCGGATGCCGATCTCCCAGCGCAGGAAGGAATTGTACATGTTGAACAAGCCTTCCACCGCCACATTCTCGTTGATGGCCTGTGTGATGGCCAGCAAACTGTTGATCTGCAACTGTTTCAGGTTGACCTCTCGCTCTAATTTTTCGATGCGGGACAAAGTGCGCTTTATTTCTTGCAATTCGGGCATACGCCGGGAAAGTTTGGAGTTCGGCCCGCCTTCGCGCTGCGCGCTATGGTGGGTAAGCGGGTAAAAATTTGAAGTGCAATGTTTGAGTTGAAAGTTCGGCCCTCCTACGTCCGTACCTGGCTGACTTCGGCGGGTAAACAGGGGAAAGTCGGCCCTGAACCGCCCGAAGGTACGCACTGCCACATTTTCGCCCTGCCTTTTCCCTAAAATTGTAATTCTTCCCACCTTTGCACTTTGGTTGTTGGTTGTCAGGTGTCAGTTCTCAGTGCTGCACCCCCTAATATTGGCCTCCAAGAACCAAGACTTAAGAACCGACAACCAACAACTAAGAATTGACAACTGACACAAGCATGGAAGACGTAAACAAAACTATGGCCGAAGCAAAGGCCCACATGGAGAAGGCCCTTGACCACCTCGACCACGAACTGGCCAAACTCCGCACCGGCAAGGCCAGTACTTCATTGATTGCTGACTTTATGGTGGATTACTACGGTACGCCGACTCCGATCCCGCAGATTGCGAACATTCAGGTGAGCGATGCACGCACCATCCTTGTGCAGCCCTGGGAGCGCAATATGCTCGGCCCCATCGAGCGGGTGCTCATCAATGCCAATTTGGGCATCACCCCAGCCAACGACGGCGAGGTCATCCGCCTCTCCGTGCCGCCCCTCACGGAGGAGCGGCGCAAGGATTTGGTGAAAAAAGCCAAGCACGTAGGCGAAGAGGCTAAAGTTGGGGTGCGCACTGCACGCCACAAAGTACTCGATCACCTCAAAAAAGCAGTGAAAGATGGCCTGCCCGAAGACATGGGCAAGCGCAAGGAAATCGAACTTCAGGATATGGTGAACAAATTCGTGGAGCAGGTGGAAAAGGTCGTAGCCGCCAAGGAAAAAGAAATCATGACCGTTTAATCAATTGAAAATGGAAAATTGAGAATGGCATGCCGCTCAATTTTCAATTTTCAATTTTCAATTCTACTCAGGTGAATTTAGAAAAATACCTCGTCGTTGGCGGTGTGCCAGGTGTACACAAACTCGTCACCAGCCGCTCCAACGGCCTCATCATCGAAGACCGCAATGAAGGCCGTACTCGCTTCGTGCCGGTGCGCCAACAGCAGGTGACCCCGCTGGGCACCATCTCCATCTACACCGATACCGAAGAAGGCACGATCATGCTGGGCGAGGTGTTCCAAAAAATGCTCGATCAGTACGAGAGCAATCCGCCGGTGCCGCTCAACTCCACCAGCCCCGACTTTCGGGCTTACTTCAGCCAAATCTTGCCTGAACACGACCACGACCGGGTACACATCAACGACATCAAAAAGTGCATCAAGTGGTTCAGCTTTATGCATGAAAAGGGCGTTTTTGAAGAAATCAAGCAAGATGAGGCCGCTGCTGCGGCAGAAGAAGCGGCCACTGCTGACGCGCCGGAGACTGTAGTCGATCAGGTAGAAACATCAGTATTGGCAGCGGAAAAAGAATCCTAACACACCGACTCCAATGTACAAAAACAAAAAAGTCGTCGTCGTGCTGCCAGCCTACAACGCTGCCAAGACGCTCGAAAAAACATACCGCGAAATCCCCTTCGATTTGGTGGATGAGGTGATCCTCTGCGACGACCACAGCCGCGACAACACCGCCGACTTGGCTCGCTCGCTGGGCATCCAGCACGTCATCGTGCACGAGCAGAATAAGGGCTACGGTGGCAACCAGAAATCGCTGTACAACAAGGCTTTGGAGATCGGTGGCGACATCGTGATCATGCTCCACCCCGACTACCAATACACGCCCAAACTCATCCCTTCGATGGTCAACATCATCGGCGAAGACCTGTACCCGGTGGTGCTGGGCTCGCGCATACTGGGCATGGGCGCATTGCGGGGCGGCATGCCGATGTATAAGTACATCGCCAACCGTTTCCTCACGTTTACGCAGAATGTGCTGATCCGCTACAAATTATCGGAATACCACACTGGCTACCGGGCCTTCAGCCGCCAGGTGTTGCTGGCCATTGAGTACAACCGCAACTCTGACGATTTTGTGTTCGACAACGAGATGCTCTCGCAGATTGTGTACGCGGGCTTCGACATCGGCGAAGTGACCTGCCCGACCAAGTATTTCGAGGAGGCATCAAGCATCAATTTCA
>JAYSUY010001140.1:0-7146 GCA_043718855.1 Saprospiraceae bacterium
CAGCAAGCGTTACGAACCCATCGGTTCAGCCCTGGTCATCAGCAGTCTTATCACCGCAGCTGTTGGCTTTGGCACCTGCATCGCGATCATCTGGATGATGGGTTTGTAGGCAAGCCGCTCATTGGCCACATTGACCATATTCCCCCACATTGACCACATTCCCCACATTCTCCCCATCATGCACTACCCACTCGAAATCCACCTTGGCGCAGGCCGCATCCCGGCCCACCTGCTCTTCGAGATGCTGGCCTACACGCTTGGTTATCAACTGTATGTACGCCAACGCGCCCGCAGCCACGACCTCATCAGCGACGAAAACCGAATGTGGATTTTTCTGGGTGCTGCTGCTGGAGCACTCGTAGGCAGCCACCTGCTGGGCATTTTGGAAAACCCTGCCTACCTCGCACACTTGGATTGGCGCATCTGGCTGGGCAATAAAACCATCGTGGGTGGGCTGTTGGGCGGTCTCATCGGAGTGGAATGGACAAAAAAAATCATCGGGGTCAGCGCCTCATCGGGCGATCTAATGACCTACCCACTGATACTCGGCTTGGCTGTTGGGCGCATCGGCTGCCACTTGGCTGGCCTGACTGATGGTACGCACGGCAACCCTTCGCCCCTGCCCTGGGCCATCGATTTTGGCGATGGCATCCCGCGCCACCCGGTGAGCCTGTACGAGGTGGCCTACCTCGCTGCGCTCGCTGCATTCATTTTTTTGCAAGAAAAAAAGCGCAGCCCGTCCGACGGGCTGCGCTTCAAAATTTTCATGGTCGGCTACTTGGCGTGGCGTTTTTCGGTAGAGTTCATCAAGCCCGTTTGGGTGCTGCCGGGGATCGGTATTTCGCCGATACAAGTAGCGACACTGGCTGGGTTGGTGTACTATTTTGGGGTGTTTTTCAGGAAATAAGCGTGGCGTTGCAGCAACTCATCAGCCCCTGTCGTGCACTTCTCACTCCTCACTTCTCACCCCTCACTTCTGGTTCACTCCAGCCCATTCAGGAAAAACTCCACACGCGGCTTCATGTTCTTGGTGTCCGGTTCGCCGATGGCTTTCAGGGCCTTTTCGGCAGCGGCGCGGGCTTTCGGTTTGTCGCCTTGGCGCTTGTGTACCTCGGCGAGGGTCATGTAGTATTCGGGCAAACCACCCGCTTCAGATGCTGATTTGGCCCATTTTTCGGCCTGATCGAGCGCTTTCGGGTCGTCGGGGAAAGCGCGAAGCAGTGCGATGACGAGGTCGTGGAGTTTGGCGGAGTTGTTTTTGACCTCCGATTTCTGGTAAGCGCGAGCAGCACCGAGGTAGCCCTTCACGTCCTTCACGGCGGTGTAATATTTCATGTCGGCTTCCCAGCCGAAAGCGGCGGCGCGTTCTGGGTTGGCAACCTTCATCTTGGCTTTTGCCTCGGCTAGCAACTTCTCATCCTTGTACTCAATGGCCTTTTTCAAGGTGTTGCCGCAGCACTTTTCGATGCGCGTGTTCACGGCCTGCTCGCCAGCGAGGGTGGCGATTTTGGCTTTGTTTTTCAGCAACATCTCGAACACGCGGCTGTCGCTTTCGGTAGCCCCTTCGAGGATGAAGCGTAGGTTGAAGTCAGAGCCTAAATCCTGCTGCCCGGCGAGGTATTCGTTGGTGATTTTGAGCGATGGCTTGCCAGCGGCGTTGAGCGATTTCACATAATCATACAGGAACTGCGGGTCGCGGCTGCCTTCGTTGTAGGCCTTCTCATAGTCGGCAGATTTGTCGCTTCGGCCCTGCGCTTTGGTGGCAAATTCAAGCAAACCCGCCACGTCTTTTGCACCCACAGACTTCTGAATCACTTTGCCCGTGGAGTCCAAAAACATCAGGGTAGGGTAGGCCGATACCGGGTATTTGCCCGCAAACTCTGCGTTTTCGGCCTTTTCCATGTCAATTTTGAGGTTCACGAAGTTGGCGTTGAAGTATTCGCCGACCTTCTCATCGGTGAACACCACCTTGGCCATGCGCTTGCAGGGTCCGCACCACTCGGCGAAGGCATCGGCGAAAATGATTTTCCCTTCGGTCTTGGCTTTGGCTTTGGCCTCGGCCCAAGTGCCGTGAAAAAACTCAATGCCCTGAGCAAAAGCAGAAAGCGAGAGGGTGAAGAGCGAGAAGGTGAGGAAGAGGATACGCAGACTTTTCATGTTTGTGTGTGCGGCGGATTTTGTGGCCCGTCGGCTGGATGTATGGTGAAATGTTTGACGGACTTTCCAGTCCGTCGGCTCGGTGTTTGACGGACTTTCCAGTCCGTCGGCTTGCAGGTATTGTAAAATGCCAAATAAAAACCGGACAAAAATACGCCCCAAACTTCGTTGCACGGGATAGCCAGCGAGGTCAATGTTTTGCAAACAACCAGTCGTCTCCTGTGGATAGCTAGGTGACACGACTTTGAGTCGTGCCTCCACGACACGATTCCTACCTTCGCCCCATGATTTTTGCCCAACCTTTTTGGCTATTGTTGCTGGCTGCGCTCCTCCCCGTTTTCCTCCGGCTTCGGCGGCGGCAGGGCAGTGCGCTGCGCTTGCCGGGTAGCGGCTTGGCCGCTGGTGGCAACACTTGGCGGACACGCTGGGTGCGCTGGCTGCCTTGGCTGCAACTGCTGGCGATGGCCCTGCTCGTGGTGGCGATGGCCCGCCCGCAGCGCAAGTGGCAGGAGCAAAAAGTGACCGCCGATGCACTGGACATCGTGCTGGCCCTCGATCTTTCGCCGAGTATGCTGAGCAAGGATTTTGACCCTGACCGGCTGGCTGTGGCCAAGCAGGTAGCCATAGATTTTGTGGAAAAACGCCCCTACGACCGGCTGGGTTTGGTCGCCTTTTCGGCGGAAGCCTTCACTCAATGTCCACTCACCACCGACCGGCGGGTGGTGCAGACCTTCATCAAAGATTTGCAGGTAGGCCGTTTGGCGGAGGGTACAGCCATCGGCGTAGGCTTGGCTACGGCAGTTAACCGCTTGAAAGACAGCCCCGCACGAAGTAAAATCGTTATCCTGGTTACTGATGGCGAGAACAACGCCGGGCAGGATATGCCGCCGATGAAAGCCGCAGAAATTGCTCAAGCACTGGGTGTGCGGGTGTACACGGTAGGCATCGGCACGGAGGGCATCGTGATGTCGCCCGTCAGCCCCAACCCCGATGGCACCTACGAATTTGCCCCGCGCATGACGCGTTTTGACACGGAATTGTTGCAGCAAATGGCCGGGCTGACCGGCGGGCAGTTTTACCGCGCCTACTCTGCCGAGGATTTGGCAGGCATCTACGGAGAAATTGACCGGCTGGAAAAAACCACCATCGAAGTCACAACTTTGCAACGCAGCACCGACTGGTTTCACTGGCTGGTGGCAGCGGCAGGGCTATTGCTGCTGCTGGAAATGTTGTTGCAGCGGCTGTGGCTGCGGTCGGTAACTGAAGGGTAAAAAAACAGCAAAACAGCAAAATTTAAAATTTAAAACCGCAAAAGGCGAGCGATAAAAGGCCCCAAGTTCTGGATGCTGAGAACTGGTAACTGACAACTAAGAACTGACAACTAAGAACCAACAACCACCTATGCTTTTCAAATTTGAACATCCACAACTGCTCTGGACACTACTGGCCGCTCCGGCTGCGCTGTTGCTCGCTGCTGGCTACCGCTGGTGGCGACGTCAAGCGTTGGCACAACTGGGTACAGTAGATCGGCTGATGGCGCCACAACCCGCGCGGCTTTTTTGGTTGAAAACCAGCCTGTTGGCGGCGGCACTCGCCCTGCTGGCCGTCGTGGTGGCCAACCCGCAGCGCGGCGCAAAAAAGCAGACGGCTACCCAACAGAGTGCCGACGTGTTCATCGCGCTCGACATTTCACAGAGCATGCTGGCGGAGGACATGAAGCCGAGCCGACTGGATTTGGCCAAACGTTTTGCTCAAAAACTGGTGCAGTCGCTGGAAGGCGAGCGGGTCGGCCTCATCTTTTTTGCGGGTAATGCCTACGTGCAGGTGCCACTCTCCACCGATTACACTTTCCTGTTGCAATCGCTGCAAAGTGCCGACCCCAGCCTGATGACGGAGCAGGGCACGGCCATACCGGCAGCCATAGAGTTGGCTGAAAAATCTTTCGACGCACAGCCCGGTGGCGGGCGGGCGCTGGTGCTCATCACCGATGGTGAAAACCACGATGAGGATGCGGTGAGCCGGGCCAGTACCGCCTTCGGCGACGGCGTGGTGGTGTACGCGGTGGGCGTAGGCACGGCGGAGGGTGCGCCCATTCCGACGGTTGGTCTGGCATCGGGGCAGTACAAGCGCGACGAGCAGGGCGAAGTCGTGCGCACTCGATTGGATGAGGCTGCGCTGCGGCAAGTTGCGCTCGCTGGCGGAGGCCGCGCCTACCACATCGCACAGGGCGACGCGGTGTTGAGTTCGCTCCAACGCGAGGTGAGTCACCTTCAAAAACGCGACATCGCCATCCGGTCATTTGCGGAGCAGGAGTCGTGGTTTCAGTGGTTTTTGCTGCCCGCGCTGCTGCTGCTGGGGCTGCGGTTTTGGGTAGGCCAAAATGTCGAAGACCCAAACGTCGGAAGGGTTTTAAACCCTTCCGACGTTAAAAAAAATCCGAACGCTGGAAGGGTTCAAAACCCTTCCAGCGTTAAAATCGTCATCTGCTTGCTCCTCGCATCTGGCGGAACTCCAATTTCTGCCCAATCTGCCCATCGCTCACTGCTGAGCGGCGACCGCGATTACGACCAAGAGCGTTACCAAGAAGCCGAAAAATACTACCGCAATGCCACCGAGAAAAACCCCGGCAGCACCGACGCGGCGTACAACTACGGCAACGCGCTCTACCAACAGGGCAAGTACCCCGAAGCCGCTCAACAATTCGAGCGGGCAGCGGCAGCGGGCGACAATCCCGGCGTGCTGTACAACCTCGGCAACGCGCTGCTCAAGCAGGGTAAATACAGTGATGCCGCCAAAGCCTACGAGCGCAGCCTCCGCCTCCGCCCCGGCGACGCGAACACGAAGATGAACTTGCAAATGGCCAAAAAGAAAATCAAGGAGGAGGAGCAAAAACAGCAGCAACAGCAACAAAATCAGCAACAACAGCCCAATCAGGGGCAAAACCAGTCACCCAACCAGCAAAATCAACAGAACCAGCAGCCACAAAATCAGCCACAAAACCAACCTCCCAAGCCCCAAGAGCAGCAGCCCAATCAGGGGCAAGGACAGCCGCAGCAGCCCAATCAGAACCAGCCACAAGACCAACCGCAGCAGTCCACCGGCAAGATGAGCCAAGACCAAGCCCGCCGGATGCTGGAGACCACCATCGGCCCCAACGACCAAAAAAGTGCTCGAAAATACCGCCAGCGGCAGTCACCAACGCAAGGAGGAAAGGGAAAGAAAGACTGGTGAATTTTAAAAGGGGAAAAGGGGGAAAAAGGGAAAAAAGGGGAACCGCAAAACCGCAAAATTTAAAAGTCGTGATGTCGACCGCGATGTGTACTTGGGTAGATACCTCCGTAGATTTAAACACACAGGCACATAGAGACATAGTGTGCTGATTTCCAAAACTATGTACCCTTATGTGCCTATGTGTTCAGGTACTTGTTCAGATTTTAGGGAAACCTAAAAGCCTAAAAGTGTAGGTACACGTCGCGGTCGACATCACGACTTTTGAATTTTGCGGTTTTAAATTTTACATTTTGCGGTTCCCCTTTTTTACTTCACTCGGACTCCGCTTTTCATCACAAAAGTCACCTTTTCCATCGCCCGTACATTGTCGAGCGGATTGCCCTCCACGGCCACGAGATCGGCCAATTTACCCGGCTCAATGGTGCCGATACGGTCGCTGAGGCGGAGCATCTCCGCTGCGCCGGAGGTGGCAGATCTGAGGATGTCGGAAGCGGTCATGCCCGCATCGGCCATGTAGCCAAATTCGAGGTTGTTGGTGCCGTGCGGGCACACACCAGCATCAGTGCCGAAAGCAATTTTTACCCCTTTTTTGTAGGCTTTGCCCAACGTGGCGGAGATGGCTGGCCCCATACCCATCGCTTTTTGGCGCACCACGGGTGGAAAAAAGTTGGGCGAATTTTTGGCACTGTCCGATACCGCCCAGCCCGCCGTGAGCGTCGGCACGAGCCAAGTGCCGCGTTGTTTCATCAGTTCCATCGTGCTGTCTGACATGAAGGTGCCGTGCTCAATGCTGCGCACCCCGGCCAACACGGCGCGGCGCATACCATCGTCGCCGTGGGCGTGAGCGGCTACATCCACCCCGATGTCGCGGGCGGTGCTGACCATCGTGCTGAGTTCATCGGCGGCGTAGTGCGGCAGCCGACCGTCGCGGGCGAGGCTGAGCACGCCGCCAGTAGCCGCGACTTTGATCCAATCTGCCCCGCGCTTCACTTGGTTGCGCACAGCCTTGCGGCACTCGTCAGGGCCATCGGCGATGCCCTCCTCCGGGATGGGCGGATCGAACAAATCCCACTTGGCCCCTGTGGTCGCGTCGCCATGTCCGCCTGTGATACTCAGCACTTTACCTGCGCACACGATGCGCGGCCCCACCGCCCAGCCGCTGTTGATGGCGTTGCGGAGGGCGAGGTTCACGCCTATCCCGCCGAGGTCGCGCACGGTGGTGAAACCCTGCCGCAGGGTGCGCTCGGCATACACGCGGGCGCGGAAAGCCACGTCGGCCTCGTTGAAAGTATACCGCTCGGTGTACGAGGTGCGGCTTTGCTCCCACTCGATGTGGACGTGGCAATCTATGAGGCCCGGCATCAGGGTTTTGTCCTTTAAATCAATGAGTTCTGCACCAGCAGGTGGGGTTTGGTAGCCGCTTTCGATGCGGGCAATTTTGTCACCATCCACCACCACCGTCACGGTGCCGCGGGCGGTGCCGCTTTTTACGTCGATCATTTTGCCGCAGTGGAGGTAGGTGGTTTGGGCGAGGGCGGCTTGGGCAAAAAAGAGGAGGAGAAGGGTGAGGCGCATGATAGGAATTGAGAATTGAAAATGGAGAATTGAGGGGAGCGGCGAGGTGACACGTTCGGCTCAAAAGTAAGCAGACATCGTAAAAACTTAGGCTCCCCTTTTGACAGCCTACCGCGACAAGAATGGGACACGGATGGAACAGATTTAGGCGGATCAAAACAGATTTTATCTCAAAATCCGTTT
>JAYSUY010000115.1:0-6313 GCA_043718855.1 Saprospiraceae bacterium
CCCGGAACACCAACTCTTCCCCCACCGCTGGGAGCAACGCGATGATGATCAGGTTAGCAACGAGTTCGGCCAAGCCCTCCATTTGTAGCAGCCCCTTGAGCATTTCGGCGGTGTTGTCCTCCATCAACCGGAAAGCATCGGGCAGGGGCAGCATTTTGTTGATCTGCAGGAGAAACAGCACCATCGGCATGGAGCAAAGCATGAGCAGCGCGGCCAGCCCCGTTGTGAGGGCTTTGGGCGAGTGTCGAATCTGGAGGTAATCGGCCCAGTGCGGTAGCCCGCGCTGTGTGCCGCGATAGAACATCCAGACCGTAGTACCGCCAGCAATGATGAACATGAATAAATGATTGAGCCCCAGCATGAAACGCAACTGCCCGCGCTCAGCGAGCGTGGCATCCGCCCCAATGGTGCCGCTCGCCAGACCTGCATCCCAGCCTGCCATGCTGGCGATAGCCATAAAAACCATCTGCGCGAACACCATGAGGAGTATGGAAAACAGGAATTGTACACCCAAGACCATGCTCACTCGCGGGGTGTCCATATTGGTGGTCGGAGGGATCTGTACCCCTACTTCCATGTTCGTTTCTGGGAGATTAGGCTCTGTATCTTGTTCCATGTCGCTTGTTGAGTTAGTTTTTCTCTGCTGGTTTTGCCGCTTCCCTGATTTGCTCCATCACTTGGGGCATATCGGCGGGCCACTGCACTCCGGCATCCTGGAGGTCGCGGAAATCTTTTTGCAGCAGATCCCAGTAATTGCTCGCGTAGGTATCGCTCGTTAAAAATGCTCGGTATTCCTGCAGGGCGGCTTTGCGGTCGCCGGCACCGTTGCGGAGCAGCAGCGCATGGGCGAGGTTGGTTTTCAGGTAATCGGCATTGGCGTAGGCCGCACCTTCGGCAAGCCGTTTCTCTGCTGCAAGCGAATATTGGATGGCTGCCGTCAGTGCAGCGGTATCGCGGCTGCCTGCAAAAAGATGATAGTACGCTGCGCTCAAGTGCGCTTCAAACCAACTACTCTCCCAATCATTGGCATCTTTTGTGGTTCCTTCTCGCAGTTTTTTGGCACCTCGCAACACCTCGCGGCTCCACTTCTGGGCCTCGTTCCACTGGCGCATGGCAGCAAAATGTCGTGTCTGAAAATCGGCATAGAAATACTGAGCCGCGACGGAATCAATGTCGGTTTTGGCCGCAAAAGCAGCTTGGCGCAGATCATTGGAAAAAGCCACCAACTCTTCGCGGCGGGTAGGAATATGCTCGGCCATGCGCTCGATTTCGGCAAAGGCCTGGCCCAGTTGTGCAGCATCGGATATATCTCCGTAGTTCAAAAAAGCCTCCACGCGGTTGCCGCGCAACATGGCAGCATGGCCGATATAACGCTGGGGGAGGCCGCCCGACAAGACCCTGTTGGCATTTTCAAACAAGGTATCGGCATCGTCGGGGCGGTTTTCTAACAAGCGAACCATGCCCAACTGAGTGAATGTTTCGCCGAGGAGGGTGCGGATGTTCTCTTCCCACATCCAGCGGTCGGGCGAGTTTGTCGCAGCGGTTTGGAAGTTTTCCAGTGCTTTTTGGCACTCTTGGTAGGCTTGGGTGGCACCTGCAATGTTGCCTCGCTGCCGTTGAATGTTGCCGGTCAGCAGATTTACGTTCGAACGGACATCCCAGTTCTCGGCAGCATATTTTTTGAATGGGGCGATATCCTGTACGGTGCGGGCTGCTTGGGCGTAGAGCCGCAGGGCGCGGTCGTTGCCTTGCTCGAAATCGCCGTGAGCGATGTGGGTGCGGGCGAGCTCGAGCGCAGTTCGTTCCAGCATGGTGCGGTAGGCTGGATTTTGACGAGCCAATTTTTTGGCATCCTCCAAATAGCCTTCCAAGAGTCGGGTTTTCTCAGAAAAACTGGTGGTTAGGTCAATCCGGCTCAGCCCCTGAAAGATGTGCCAGCGCTGCCGGTTGATTGGGTCGAGGGATGATTCTATCGCCATTTTGCCCGATGTCGCTCCGGCTACATCGGCCTCGGTAGTCGGCAGATTTATGGGGCAAAATCCGTCGCCCAGCACTTCTTTGTTTTCATTGAACAACCCACAAATCATCTGCTTTTGCCCATCGCGCAGCAAGCCGTAAGTGTTGAGTTTTCTCAACTCCTCCGCCAGCGTGCCGTAGGTGTTCCCGAAGTATTCGTTGTTGGTACTCTGCGCCTCGGCACTGCCCACTATCCAGTCAACGTATCGGTTTACGGCAGTTTTTAGGTGGTTTTCACCACGCAACAGCGCGATGTGTCCGTTCCAGCGCACCAGGTCGAGCAGTTGGCCAAAGTTGCGGCTCACATGCTGCACAGCGATGCTGGCCTCGTCGGGCTTGTTGCGCTGGATGAGTTTCCAGATCAGGTCGTTGTACATGCCAAGCATCCTGTCGCGCAGGGATTCGCGGTTGGCTGGGTCCAGATTTTGGTAGAGTTGGAAAGCACGGTCGCAGGACTGGCGCACCTGTGCGCTGTTGTTGCTTTGGTAGGCTTGCTGCTGATAAAAATCAAAAAACGAGCGGATCAGGGGCAAATCGCCCGACTGAGCCAGCCGCTCAAAATTGCCGGAGTAAGACAACGCACTTTCCAGATCGTAGTCCAAAATCTGGTTGGGACTGAATGCCACCAACTGCCGGGTGCCTTCGCTGAGGTGCAGGCGCATCTCATCAAAATCCAGCAGCCGAGCGGTGAAAGTGTTGGTCGTCGTCCAGTATGTGCTGTCGTTTTTCAAACTCCTGTGGTCGTCGTCAGCGTCATCACCCTCGCTGCTTCGCTCTTGATGCTTCATCACTGCGGGCAGCAACACTTGGTGCAACTGCAATCCATCATCAGAAAAATGGAGGTGCGCCACAGGCATAGGTCGTGTCGTGGGTGGTGCGAGCCGATACACCATGCGGCGGGTGGCGATGTCCCAAGCGATGGTATGCCCATCGCTGTATCCCATCACCAGCAGAAGTCCATCGGGGCTGAAGGTCATGGTGCTGACGGTCGCTTCCCCCTTGTTTGGGGCGCGGAGCAGGTTGTATTCCTCTGTGAGGTTGCTCAATTCAAAAATATGGATGCCTGTGCTGCTGTTCAAGGCTACCCATCGTCCGTCGGGGCTGATCGCTACGGGCGTGGTATTGTCAGATACGATCGTAAATCCAGACAGCAGCAGCACCTCTGGTTCGCGGTCAGGCTGGGCAAAATCCCAGAATTTGATGTGGAGGTCAAACGAGTAGGTGCCTACCGTGATCATCAGTTTGGTGCTGTTCGGCACAAAAAGCAGGTCGGTTATTTCGGCCCCCAAGTCCTGAACGAGTGGTTGGGCTGTGCCGCTCAAATCCATGACCCGCACCTCTGAGCCTTGTGAGTAGGCGAACAAGCGCTCATCACCGCTCAGTGCTATCGCACTCTGTCCTTTCACCGGTAGCCGCCACGAACTGTCCGTCTGGAACTGTAGCAACTCAACGGAGTCCTCAGCGGAGCGGTAAGCCACCCAACTGTTGCCGATAGCGAGTGTGGGCTCGGTAGATTTGATCGGGCGAACAGATACTGCGTTTTCTCGGTCATCCATGCTGAACACTTCCAGCGACTTCGTGCCCAGCGTCACGAAGTGTTCGCCATTGGGTGTAAATTGTAGGTGCTGGCCATGAGCGGTTTTGAAATACGGCAGCACCGCACCGTCAGATTGTTTTTCTAATTCAAACACTCTCAGGGTATTATCGCTCAAGAGTGCCGCGCAGCGGGTACCGTCAAGCGACATGGCCCCGCTGAGCCAGCGGTCATTTCGACTCACATCGATGTCGTTTCGGCTGAAATGCGTGATGGCATTGGGCGTTTCCCGAAAAAAAATGCGCCCATCTGTCGCCGCATTTGACCGCTCTCGGGTAGCCAGCATTTGGGGGCTGAATGCAACAGGCTGCTCGCCGTAGGCCGTCTCCTGCACTACCGAGCCGCCAGCAGCACCGGGTAGTTTGAATCGGATGAACAGGGTATCGTTGGCATACGTCAGCAGATTCTCTTTCAGCCAAAATTTTACCTGATCTGGCTGCACATCGCCAGGCAGGGTGTAAGGCATTGGGCAAATGAGGGTAGTGTCCGATTTGGCCACCAGCACCCGATCCGGATACGCCAGATAAACGTCGGCACCTTTTACTGCAAAACCCAACAAACCAGTGGTTTCTACCTGAGGCCCAGTGTATTCCTCCTGATTGAGTACCTCTCCGATATTGGATATCAAGTTGCGCTGGTAGGTTCTATTGCCTCTCGAGGCACCCACTTTAGACATTTTTACCGCACGGATTTGAGACCGGTCCAAGTAGTAAAAAACATCTCCAGTGGCACTGAATGCGCAGAACGCGGTGCCAGAAGTTTCTATCGGGTAAAAATTAGTGGGCGAGCGCCACAGCACTAAACGCCGCTTGGAGTAGAAAAGAAGGGTCTGCCCATCGGGTGATACCTCGAAGCTCGTCAGCGCAGTATCCATCCGTATGGGCTGGACTGCTTGAGTAAGATCGCTGTTCCACCAGCGCAGGAGGTGCTCATCGGGAGAGAAGGCGTAGAGTCGCGGCGAGATGCGCTGCTGATAGCACAATTTAGTGCCAAAGCACAGATTTTCAGCCAGTTGAAAACAAAATGGAACCCGAAGATCAGGAGCATCGCGCATCCACGAGTGGTAGTAGGGTATGTAGTTCCAAGCATCAAGCATGGCCTGGCGGCAGTTGGTGTTCGGCTCACCATCCGGTGCGATGTAGCGGTCGCCGAAGTCGGCGAGCCGGAAGGCGAGGCTACGGTGACCATCTTTGAGCAACAGCATCGCATCGTTGCCCCGGTTGGTGGCAATGGCTTGGCGCGCGATTCGGGTGGCTTCACGCTCTTTTTCTACCAACTCGGCTATGGCTGCTTTGCGGCTGTCGCCGATGCGCTGGCTCATCTGGATGCGCTTTTTCTGGTCGGCATCGGCGCAGTTT
Source organism: Saprospiraceae bacterium (assembly GCA_043718855.1). Lineage (GTDB taxonomy): Bacteria > Bacteroidota > Bacteroidia > Chitinophagales > Saprospiraceae > M3007. The sequence continues at coordinate 4,969 of JAYSUY010000115.1, forward strand.
TTCGCTGCGCGAAACAAGGCGGCTGCCGTCTCCCAATCTTTGGCTCGAAATGCCCTGTCGCCCTCCTCGCGGGTGAGGTCGAAGCATTTGTCAGAATTGAACTGTGCGAAGGTGTCGCGTGGGATATAGCGGCGGCCCGTCTGGGTGAAAGCCGAGAGAGGCAGGAGGAAAGCAGCAAAAATCAGGATCGATGTGCGCATGGTATTTTTGAAAAAGACCGAACGAAGGTAAGTACCCCAGCGCAAATATCTCACAAAGGCGCAACGGCGCAACGGTTTGACGATTAGGGTTTTGCACGGCTACAAGTAAACCTAAATTAGTGCGCTGTAATCACCACGACACAAATGTCTCGAAAAGGCGCAAAGTATTCAAAATCAAAACCTTGCGCCTCTGTGAGGCATTTGTGTCGTGGTGCTTATTTGCCGCTCGTCTTTTGCTATTTGCCCTTGTTTTACTTGACAATCGTCCGCTTCCTATCGTACACCAAGCAGGTAAAAATCCCAAGCGGATTGGCTGTGCCGCTCACGTTGCTGCGGATGGCCGATGGCTGTGCGAAGGGGTTGACATTGCCCGCTGCGGCCAACTGCACACTCTCGTTGTAGTCGTAGTATTCCCGCGAAATGTGGAAAATTGCGTTGAACGCCGTGTCGCCACGCATCAGATCGTAGCCTGTGCCGAAAGCGATTTTACTGGTCGTGGAGGTGCGGTCGGAAAACACAAAATCTTGCTGCGGGAAACTATCCAAACTGGCGTAGTTCAGAATGCGGCGGTAAAAATTGGACTTGCTCAGGTCGTCAGTGATGTAAGTCAGTATCCGTGCTTTGGTGTTGATATCGGGGCTAAACTCCACCACGAGACTGTCAATCGGTACCGGAGGCAGCATCGTGGTGCGGCCCGTGATGTTGCCTCGGCTATCGGGCAGCCTCACGTTCAGCACATACTCGATGCCCGGTGTAGCAGACACAATGTTCTGGCCGGTGTAGTTGAAAAACTTGAGCGGCCCCAGTTCAAAACTGGTGGAGTTGGTCAGTGTGTCCGTCTGGCCGTTGTAAGTGATGGTGACCGTAGCGCCTTGCAGCAGCGTTTTTTGCAAAAACGTGGAGTCCAGCCCGAAGGGATCAAAAAAGCCGTAGCTCTGCGTGAGCAGCAAACGAAAGTTTTTGCCCGGCTCCAAGTAGCATTCCACCACAGGCTGGCGGTCGTATTCAGGCAGATCAATCTCTACGTCTTTGGTGAGGTTGCAGGATGCCAAGAGGGCGATAGTGGCGAGGAAAAGGATATTTTTCATGTGTGGGTGGTATTGCTTTCGGTGCTGCCCTGCAACCCCACCCCCGACCCCTCCCCC
>JAYSUY010001141.1:0-7145 GCA_043718855.1 Saprospiraceae bacterium
TGACCTTGTGGCGGTGCGCAACTTATCTGAAAATGTGGCACTTGCGACGCTGCGCCCCGACCTCGATTTTGCGATGGAAAAACTGGAGCGACATTTTTACACCACTTCCAGTTGCGGCGTGTGCGGCAAAACCTCCATCGAAGCCTTGCAGGTGGCGGCTAACTGCCCGCTGCCGATGGGCTATGCGGATTGGCAACCCGCTCCCAAAATTCTGTATGCCCTGCCCGACACTTTGCGCCGTGTACAATCTACCTTTGAAGCTACGGGCGGGCTACACGCCGCCGCGCTATTCGATACGAACGGACACTTGCTTGCGCTGCGCGAAGACGTGGGCAGACACAATGCGCTCGATAAACTCCTCGGATACTTTTTTCGGCTCAATATGCTCCCGCTCGATCAGCACATTCTGTTGCTCAGCGGTCGGGCCAGTTTCGAGTTGATTCAAAAAGCCGCGATGGCTGGCGTACGCCATGTCTGCGCTGTGGGCGCACCTTCCAGCCTTGCGGTGGAGACGGCGGAAACGTTTGGCATCCGGCTCGTGGGTTTTTTGAGGGAGGGGCGGTTTAACATTTACTGTGGTAGAGGGTAGAGGGTGGAAGGTAGAGGGTGGAAGGTGGAGGGTAGAGGGTAGAGGGAGGAAGGTAGAGGGTGGAAGGTAGAGGGTAGAGGGTAGAGGGTGGAAGGTAGAGGGTAGAGGGTGGAAGGTGGAGGGTAGGTGCGATTCTCCCCCCATACCCTTGCATGTACAGGTAGATTATCAAACTTTTCAAACTCAACATTATGGGCAAATTCAAGGACCTCCGGGTCTGGCAGGACTCTGTTGAGTTGGCAAAGAAAATTTACTTGGTGACCAATCAAGCGGATTTTGCAAAGGATTATGGCTTGAAAGACCAAATTCGGAGGGCTGCGGTATCCATTCCTTCCAACATAGCGGAGGGAGACGAACGAGGCAGTAATCGGCAATCGGTCTATTTTTTTCAACGTCTCAAAAGGGTCTTCCGCAGAGGTCATCACTCAACTGAACATTGCATTTCGGATTGGCTATTTGGACAAAGCCACCTTCGAGTCGCTGGAACGAGAAACCGATCTGATCCGCGCAGCCCTAAAAAACCTGATCAAAGCCCGGGGCGGCGACAACCCAATCAATCAGATGCTCTGGTTTTTTGTCAAAATCCTCAAGCCGTTCTAAACCCTCTACCCTCCACCACCTACCCTCTACCCTATTTGGGCTAAAAAGCCAATTTTAGTCAAAGCTGCATTTCCTTTGTACCCCAAGTAAGCGAATCGGAACCTTGCAGTGTCAAAGAGACCGATTCTCATTGAATCCTTACTGTTCATGGGCGGACAGACTGTTCGCCTTTCCTTTTCACCAATTTTTTTACTCCCATGCGGTTACTTTTCTTCCTGACAGCGCTGTTCTTGGCGCTGGGGCTGCACGCTCAGCCGAACTGCCAAATTTCCGATCTGGTGACGACCTTTTCCGTCACCGACCCAGGCTCTTGCAAGTACAACATCAAGTTGGACTTCAAGCACCAGAGCACTACCAACCAGTTTAACGTCAAAGGCAACGGCGTGGACTATGGCAATTTTACCTACACATCCTTGCCAGTCACGCTCGGCCCTATCATGGGGCAGCCCAACGCACCTACGGTGCGCGAGTTGATTGTGAGCGACTTGGTGAACGACTGCAAAGCAGAGACGACGGTCACGCTGCCGCCCTGCGTGGTGGTCAGTGCCTGCGAGATTTTGAATGCGACTGCTACGCCGGGCGACTGTGTGCCGGGCGGTATTGGTTTTTCCCTGAAACTTGACTTCAAAGTGCAAAGCCCGGGCAACGACTTCTTTGAGGTCTGGTCTGGTACTGGTGTGTACCTCGGCATCTTCCCGCTGGCTGCGCTGCCCATCACGCTCCCAAATTTCCCCTCGAACGGTACGGTGAATGGCTCGGTCAAAATCTGCATCAACGACCGGCCCGACTGCTGCAAAACGATTGATTTTAAGGCACCTGTGTGTCCGCCCAACTGTGGCTGGATCGTGCAGCCCGACACCGGGAAGTGTACGTCTGACAGCACGTACTCCATGATGTTCAAGATTTTTTCGCCCAACCCTGTGCCACCCACCGACTCGTTTTTGGTGTACGCCAACGGCGACTACATCGGTACCTACGCTTGGAACCAACTGCCCGTGACGGTGCCGAACTTCCCTTGGGGCGGCGGCGCGTTTGATGTGATTCAGGTGTGCGCCAAAGCGACGCTGGGCACTCCTACCTGCTGCGCTGAGGCGGAGTTTTTGGTGCCCAAATGTCTGCCCTACGAGCCTTGCGCGATGTCGCGCATCCACTTGGAAGTGGGCGACTGCACGAGCGACAGCACATTCAAAGTGACGGTGAATTTCTTGGTGGCCGACCCGACGAAGGTGGACTCGTTCTCGGTGTTTGCCGATGGTAAGTTTTTGGGCAAATTTGGCCTGAACCAACTGCCGCTAATGATCCCGAACTACCCCTGGACGAAGGGTACGATTTTCAGCAAAATCCGAATCTGTACTGGCCCTGCGCCAGAATGCTGCCGCGAGCGGCAGTTTGTGGTGCCCAAATGTTTGCCCTTCGGCGACTGCAAGGTGACGGACATCCAGATCAAGACCGGGCCGTGCCGGGCGGATGGCACGTTCAAAGCGACCATCAATTTTCAGGCGACTAATCCTGGCATCGGCACCTTCACGGTGTTTGGTAACGGGCAGGTACTGGGCATTTTCCCGCTCAGCGCAGCACCTGTGATGGTCAATTTCCCCAGCAATGGCGTGGCGGTGGATGTGGTGCGCATTTGCATCAACCAACTGACTCCCAACACGATACTCTGCTGCGAATCGAAGCAGTTTGAGGGGCCGGTGTGCAACAGCCTGCTCTGCGACATCAAAAACCTGAAAGTGGATGTCGGCGACTGCAACACGGACGGCACCTACAAAGCGGTGATCAAGTTTGATGTGATGAACCCGCCGTCGCAGAAGTTTGTCCTATTTGCCAACGGCCAAAACCTCGGCACTTTCGACCTGAGCCAACTGCCGCTTTCCATCAACCTGCCCTCCAACGGCGCGGCGATTGACGTGGTGCGGGTGTGCATGGCCGCGAATACTCCCATACAACTGCCTTGCTGCGAAGACATCCAGTTTGAAGGCCCAGACTGCAACAACCCAAACTGCGAAATTTCCAACCTGAAAGTAGAGGTGGGCGCTTGCACGAGCGACAGCACCTACAAAGCGACGATCAAGTTTGACGTGCAAAATCCGCCATCCACCAAGTTCACGGTGACGGTGAACGGCAAGAACCTCGGCACTTTCGACCTGAGCCAACTGCCGCTGATGTTCAACAATTTCCCCAGCAACGGTACGCCGATAGACGTGCTGAAGGTGTGTATGGTGGCACAGGGCGCAGTGATTTGCTGCAAAACCATCGAGTTTCAAGGCCCCGTGTGCAACAACCAGGGCTGCGAAATTTTTAACCTGAAAGTGGAGGTAGGCGCTTGTACCAACGACAGCACCTACCACGCCACCATCAAGTTTGACGTGCAAAATCCGCCATCCACCAAGTTCACGGTGACGGTAAACGGCAAGAACCTCGGCACTTTCGACCTGAGCCAACTGCCGCTGATGTTCAACAATTTCCCCAGCAACGGCGCGGCCATTGATGTGCTGAAGGTGTGCATGGTGTCGCAGGGCATCGTGACTTGCTGCAAAACCATTGAGTTTCAAGGCCCAACGTGCAGCAACCAGAACTGCGAAATTTTTAACCTGAAGGTGAATGTGGGCGACTGCACGAGCGACAGTACGTACAAGGCGACCATCAATTTTGAGGTACAAAACCCGCCCAGCAGCCAGTTTGTGCTGTTCGTGAACGGCCAAAATATGGGTACTTTCAACTTGGGCCAACTGCCGCTGACGCTCAACAACTTCCCTACCAACGGCGGGGCGATTGACGTGGTGAAGGTGTGCATGGTGTCGCCCAATTCGCTCGGTTGCTGCAAGGCCATTGAGTTTGAAGGGCCAAACTGCTACCAAAACTGTGAAATTTTTAACCTGAAAGTAACACTGGGCGACTGCACGAGCGACAGCACGTACAAGGCAACGGTCAATTTTGAGGTGTTTAACCCACTGTCTGACAAGTTCACACTGTTCGTGAACGGCAAAAACCTGGGCATTTTTAACCTGAACCAACTGCCGCTGACGCTCAACAATTTTCCCAGCAACGGCACGGCGACCGATGTGCTTAAAGTGTGCATGGCGGCCGCCAACCCAGGGCAAGCGCCCTGCTGCCGAGTCATCGAGTTTCATGGGCCGGCGTGTGGCACCCAGAACTGCGAAATTTTCAACCTGAAAGTAACGGTGGGCGACTGCACAAGTGACAGCACCTACAAGGCTACGGTCAAGTTTGAGGTGCAAAACCCGCCCAGCAGCCAGTTTGTGCTGTTCGTGAACGGCCACAACCTCGGCACTTTCAACCTGAACCAACTGCCGCTGACGCTCAACAACTTCCCCAGCAGCGGGGCGGCGATTGATGTGGTGAAGGTGTGCATGGTGGTACCTGGCGCGGTGGCTTGCTGCCGCAGCATCGAGTTCCACGGCCCGGATTGCGGCAACTTAGACTGCAAGATTTACGACCTGACGGCGCATGTGGGCGACTGCACGAGCGACAGCACCTACAAGATCACCATCAACTTCCTGGTGCAAAACCCGGGCAACAACTTCTTCGAAGTGTGGGCAGGCGGTGGCCAGTACCTCGGCATTTTCCCGCTGAGCGCACTGCCGCTCACCATCACGAACTACCCGGAGGGTGCTGCCAACAATTTCCTGAAAGTGTGCATCAACGACCAACCGAACTGCTGCAAAATCGTGCAGTTCAGCGGGCCAAACTGCGGCAGCGGCCCTTGTGAAATCACCAACTTCCATGTGGTGACGGGAGTTTGTACCGGCGACAGCACTTACAAACTGACCCTTAATTTTGATGTAAGCAACCCGCTCACAAATATGTTCTCGGTGACGGCCAACGGCCAGTTCTTCGGTTTTTACAACCTGAGCCAACTGCCGCTCACCATCAATTTCCCTTGGAACGGCGGCACCAACGATGTTATCGAGGTGTGCGTAGTCACTGCGCCGGGCATAGCGTGCTGCAAAAAACTGGAGTTTAAAGTACCCGACTGCATACTCCACCCCGTCTGCGAAATCTACGACCTGTCGGTGACCGTAGGCGACTGCACGAGCGACAGTACCTACAAGGTAAAGGTTGATTTTCAGGTGAATGGGAACACGACTCAGGAGTTCATGCTCTGGGCCAACGGCCAGAGTCTCGGCACTTTCAACCTGAGCCAACTGCCGCTCACGATCACTAATTTTCCGTGGGACGGCGGCGCGTTTGATGTGGTGAAGGTGTGCATGAAGAGCAGCGATCCATCCGCTGCGCCGTGCTGCCGCTCGAAGGAGTTTGCGGTGCCGGCTTGCTTGCAGCAGTGCGAAATCAAGGAGTTGACGGTGACGACGGGCGACTGCACGAGCGACAGCACCTACAAAGTGAAGATCAATTTTGTGGTGAACGGCTCCTCGTCCAACACCTTCGGGGTGTGGGCCAACGGGGTGAACATCGGGTTCTTCAACTTGAACCAACTGCCGCTCACGATCCAGAATTTCCCCTCCAATGGCGGGGCCAACGATGTGATCAAAATCTGCATGATGGGCAACAACACGGGCCAAGTGCTGTGCTGCATCACGAAGGAATTCCCCGTGCCGCCGTGCATTGACCTGAACTGCAAAATCTGGGATTTGAAGGTGATCAAGACCCCTTGCCTCTGCGGCAAGTTCTTCGCTGTGCTCACTTTCAACCACCAAAACGGCGGCTCCGGCGGCTTCGACATCGTGGGCAACGGCCAGAACTACGGCAACTATCCGTACAACCATCCGCAGCCCATCATCATCGGGCCGCTCATGGGCGATGGCATCACGATGTATGAGTTTGCGGTGAAAGACCACCTCCACCCGGACTGCCACGATGCGGTGAACCTCGGCAAAGTGGAATGCTCTACGCCGACCGACGAACTGGCTGGCGGCAGTGGCCACCTCGCACTCTCGCCCAACCCGGCTTCCGAGCGCCTGAATGTGTCGGCCCAGATGGACGGCATTTCGAGCATCGGCCAAGTGCAGGTGGAAGTGCGACACGCCGATGGCCGCTTGATGATGACGACCAGCGTGCCTGATGGCAACAATTTCCAACTGGACGTGTCCACGCTCGCTTCTGGGGTGTACCGCCTCACGTTGCTGGCCGATCGCGGCAGGTTGGAAGGCTCGTTCGTGAAGAGCGAGTAGTGAGTGACGAAATGATTTTTTTAATGACGACGTACGCCCTCGTTGGACTTGTGCCAGCGGGGGTGTTTTGTTTTGCCTCAATTACCACCTCCCCCCGCCCAAGCGCACTACCTTTGCTCCCCTAACTCAATACCACAACAACATGACCGCTACCCTCGCCACCGCCACCCAGAAATTGGACAAAATGGGCTTCCTCGATCTCGACGTGGACCCCACGCTTGACCTCGTGGCTGAAATCAACCGCCTTAAAAAAGAGAAAAATGCGGTCATTTTGGCCCATTACTATCAAGACTCGGAGATTCAGGACATCGCAGACTACATCGGTGACTCGCTGGGCTTATCACAGCAAGCCGCCAAAACGGAGGCCGACATCATCGTGTTTGCAGGTGTACACTTCATGGCGGAGACCGCCAAGATGCTGTCGCCCCACAAAAAAGTGCTGCTGCCCGACCTCAAGGCCGGCTGCTCGCTGGCCGACTCCTGCCCGCCCGAGTTGTTCAGAAAATTTAAGGAAAAACACCCCGACCACGTGGTGGTGAGTTACATCAACTGCACTGCCGAACTGAAAACCCTCACCGACATCTGCTGCACCAGCACCAACGCCGTGCAGATCATCGAGAGCATCCCAGCCGACCGGCCCATCATTTTCGCCCCCGACAAAAACTTGGGGGCCTACTTGATCAAAAAAACGGGCCGCGACATGATCCTGTGGAACGGGGCCTGCATGGTACATGAGATTTTCAGCCACGAGCGCATCGTCAAACTCCGCCGGCGGCACCCGGAGGCCAAGTTCATCGCCC
>JAYSUY010001142.1:0-2585 GCA_043718855.1 Saprospiraceae bacterium
GGCCACCTCTACTCTGCCAACTCGGAACGTGGCGTTTTCAAAACAACCGACGGCGGTAAAACTTGGGCCAAAACCCTCTTTGTCAGCGACATAGCGGGCGGAATCGATCTCGTGCTTGACCCGATTGACCCCAACGCGCTGTACGCGGCCACCTGGGAGCGCACCCGCTCCGCTTGGGATTTCGACGGCGCGGGCGCGGGCAGCGGCATCTGGAAAAGCACCGACGGCGGCGGCACTTGGGCCAATGTGAGCGACGGTAAAAGCGGCTTCCCCAGCGGCCCCAACGCCGGGCGCATCGGCCTGACGGCTGGTAAAAAAGACGGCAAAGCCGTCCTCTACGCTTGTATCGACAACCAAAACGCCAAGCCCAAAAAAGACAAGGCGAAGGACGACGATGCGCTCAGCAAAGACCAACTGCGCACCATGAGCGCCGCCGATTTTGCCAAGGTTTCAGATGAAAAACTGAACGAGTTTTTGAAGCAAAACGGCTTCCCCGAAAAACACACCGCCAAGAAGATCAAGGACTTGGTGGAAAAAGGCAAGTACACGCCGCTCACATTAGTGGAGTACCTCGAAGATGCGAACAACAACCTGTTTGAGACCGATTTCATTGGCGCGGAAGTGTACCGCAGCGACGACGGCGGAAAATCGTGGAAGCGAACCCATGAGACAGAGATCGAGCAGATGCACTTCACCTACGGCTATTATTTCAGCAACATCCGCTGTATGCCCGACAACGCCGACCAGCTGTACCTCATCGGATTCCTCATCATCCGCAGCGACGACGGCGGCAAGACCTGGAAGAGCATCAACCAAGACAACGTACACGCCGACCACCACGCCCTGTGGCTCAACCCCGCCAAACCGGGCCACCTCGTGAACGGCAACGATGGCGGTCTGAACATCAGTTGGGACAACGGCGAGTCGTGGATGCTCTGCAACAACCCACCGGTCGGCCAATTTTACGCCATTGATGTGGATGAGGCGGAGCCGTACAACGTGTACGGCGGTGCGCAGGACAATGGTGTGTGGATGGGCCCCAACACCTACGAAGCCAGTACGAATTGGCACCAAAGTGGCGACTACCCTTACACCTCCATCCTCGGCGGTGACGGGATGCAAATCCAAGTGGATAAGCGCGACAACGCGACGGTGTACACTGGCTTCCAGTTTGGCAACTATTTCAGGATCAACAAGTCGCGCAAAGAATTCAAGCCCATCACGCCCAAGCACGAACTCGGCGAGCGGCCCCTGCGCTTCAACTGGCAAAGCCCGATTTGGCTCAGCCGACACAACCAAGACGTGCTGTATTTTGGGGCAAACCGCCTGTACCGCTCGCTCGATCAGGGCGACCACTGGGAGGCCATCTCCGGCGACCTGACGCTGGGCGGCCTGAAGGGCAACGTCCCCTACGGCACCCTCACCAGCATCCACGAAAGCCCGCTGAAATTTGGCTTGCTGTACGCTGGCTCTGACGACGGCCTGCTCCACGTCAGCCGCGACGGCGGCGAGTCTTGGGCAAAAATTTCAGACAATTTTCCCCAAAAACTGTGGGTGTCGCGGGTGGTGGCCTCAGCGCACGAAAAGTCGCGGGTCTATACCAGCCTCAACGGCTACCGCTGGGACGACTTCACGGCTTACCTCTACGCCTCGGAGGATTACGGGAAAACGTGGCAGCGCATAGGTCTCGACCTCCCCGCTGAGCCGGTGAATGTGGTGCGCGAAGACCCCGCCAACCCCGATGTGCTGTACGTCGGCACCGACCACAACGTGTACGTTTCGCTCGACCGGGGCAAGTCGTTCCAGACGCTGAGCGCGGATTTCCCCGATGTGCCGGTACACGATCTCGTGGTGCAGGCCAAAGCCGCCGACTTGGTGATCGGCACACATGGCCGCTCGGCGTACAAGGTAAATATCGCTCACATTCAGCAACTTACACCCGATGTACTGGCTGCCGCGCTGCACGTTTTTGATTTGGGGAAAAAGAAATTTTCCAAAAACTGGGGCAAGCGCCAGCCGTATCGGGAGTTGAAAGACCCCGCACTACCTGTCGCGTTTTACGCCAATGCTGCCGGTAAGGTGGCTTGGTCGGTGAAAACGAAGGAAGGCGGTTTGCTGCTGAACTCTGGCTCAGTGGACTGCACGAAGGGCCTGAACAAGTGGGACTACGCGCTGGATGTGCGAGAGGACTCGGTAAAAAAATACCGCGATGCGCTGCAAGCGGCTCAGAAGGACAGCAAGAAGCCGGTGGAACTGGACAAGGCGGATTCGGGGAAAATCTACCTTCGCAAGGGCGTTTATACGCTCACACTAGAAAAAGATGGCAAATCGGTGAGCAAGGATTTCACGATTGAATGAACCCTCCACTTTGGAACATGGTAAAAACTTAGCCGTGTACCACCGCGACAAGAATGGGACACAGATGGTACGGATAAAACGGATTCAAACAGATTTTCACCTCTAAATCCGTTTTGAAGCCGTGTTGAAGCCCCAGCGGGGCGTAGTATGGGTAGACAGATTGCCCCCAGCCCACCAGCCCCAGCGGGGCGTAGCAGACACCTATTTTTGCTGCGCCCCGCTGGGGC
>JAYSUY010001143.1:0-2585 GCA_043718855.1 Saprospiraceae bacterium
ATCCAGAAATTTTTCTGGATTCGCTGAGATCAAAGTGAAACGCAGATTATTGTAACCGTATGCCATGCTTTTCAAAAAAATACTAGTGACCATATATCATCACTTTCCTCCAGACACCGCAATATATATCCGCCATGCAATCAAACTTGTGGCTATAAGGATCAGTCCCCAAATCAACAGCCGGATCAAAATATACCGCCAAACATTGATGGGCTTGGTAAACTCATCTTTGATGAGTCCTTGTTCTAGCATGGCCTTGCGAATGTCTGAAACATTCAAAGTACATCCACAAGGAACGGCTACAGCCTTGTTTTCAACTTGTTGGGAGGTGATGGTAGAAAACATCACTGGTGTTGAAGCAGTCTCGCTTATTCCTAACTGATACCATACTGGTGGGCAAGGCGATCCAAGTCTGTACGCTACATCTTCCAAACCTGCTGGTTGTAATTCAGCAGGGTCGGGCAGAGGATGTGGGCTAAATTTTAAAGTACGGTAATTCTTGTAGTCCGATGCGCTGGCATTGGTCACAATGGGCATCGAAATGGCTGCGCGGCTGAAGTAGAGGTTTTGTGGCGAGAAATTGGTTTTGAAAAACTCATAACTTTCGTAATCGAGGTAGGCCAGTTCAAACTCTCGAGACTGGTTGTAATTGACCAGCAAGTTATAAGTATCTTCTGCGTTGGCTCCCAAGATGTAACTGCTCAAGTCAATAGAATTGCCTGGCGCAAAGTTTATAGATACAGCATTAAGTCCTGTAGCCGGAACGGCTTGAAATCCAAATGTAAGCGGCGAAGAAGATGTTGATGTTTGCGGGGTGGCTCCCATGGTTACCAGATCAACGGATACCCCTCTCGTCTCAAACTGGGAGGCATTTGAAAAGTACGTTTTCACTGGCCGGAATGCAAAGCCTACCAAAACCTGGCTACGGTTGCTTCGACTGAGGTAACGTCCATCGCCTCCTATTTCAAAATTTGCGTTGATATAGGCATCCATTTGGGCGTAAAGCAAATGCCCACTAAAATAGTAGAAGGCTCTTTCTCTGGGTTCGATTGGTGCTGGTGCTGTTGCCATTTTTTCTTAGTTTTGAAGTGAACGATTAAGATTTGTTACGTTGGAAAATTGAGGAGATGGGGAAATCACCGCCACAAAATTATATCCCGCCCCCTAAACCCCAGCCTAAACTATCGTTTAGCGAACAGAACACCCGGCAAAACTATCCAAAACCCAACAGCCCTTTCCCGCTTCCAGATAAAAATTATCCTGGATTAACATACCTGCCAGATACTGGGTACAAAAAACCCCGGCAGCCATTTGGCTGTCGGGGTTTTTTCACTGCCCAAAATAGGTTGACCACAAAAGTCAATCATAGGGGCATTGAAAAGCGACAAAAAGTTTCAAATCGAGGGTAAGTACAACCGGACGTTCAGCGAGGAGTTCAAGAAGGAGAAGGTGATGACACGGAAGAGGGCAATCAACCAGCCTTCGCACGTTCGATAAACCACTCCATCGCCTCCGGGTTGCGCATCGAGTCGCGGTTGTAGGCCTTGTCGAGCGGCTTCCGCTGTAGGACCTTCTTCACTGGAGTCTCCATTTTTTTTCCTGAAATCGTGTACGGCACCTCCGGTATTTCCACAATCTCGTCAGGCACATGGCGCGGGCTGTACGCGGTGCGGAGCGCGGTGCAGATTTTCTTTTTCAACGCCTCGTCCAGCACAACACCCTGATTCAGAGCAACAAAAAGCGGCATCCAGTCCGTGCCGTCGGCGTGTTCCAGGTTGATGATGAGCGCGTCGCGGAGTTCGGGGATGTTGTCCAGCGCACGGTAAATTTCCGCCGTGCCGATGCGCACGCCCTGCCGATTGAGCGTCGCGTCGGAGCGACCAAGGATGACGAGGCTGCCCCGCTCGGTGATTTGCAGCCAGTCGCCGTGCCGCCACACACCGGGGTAGTGGTCGAAGTAACTGCTGTGGTACTTGCTGCCGTCGGGGTCGTTCCAGAAGAAAATCGGCATGGACGGCATAGGCTGTGTCACCACCATTTCTCCCACTTCGCCAGGCGGCACGGGGCGGCCCGCTTCGCCCCAACTTTCCATCGCGCAGCCCAAGCAGCGGCACTGGATTTCACCCTGAAAAACTGGCAACAGTGGGTTGCCGCCCACCCAGGCAGTGCAGACATCGGTGCCGCCCGCCATGCTGGAAAGCCACAGGTCGGATTTGACATTTTCGTACACCCAGCCGTAGGCCTCCGGGGGCAGCGGCGAGCCGGTGGAGCCGATACTTCGCAAGGCCGAGAGGTCGTGGTTTTGTTTGGGGGAAATACCCGCCTTCATGCAACTCACCAAAAATGGCGCGCTGGTGCCGAAGTGCGTGATGCCGGTTTTTTCGGCCAAATCCCACAGCCCGTCCAAGTCAGGGTAGCCGGGGCTGCCATCGTAAAGCACCACCGTCGCGCCTGCGAGCATGGCAGCGAGGGTAAAATTCCACATCATCCAACCGGTGGTGGAGTACCAGAAAAACCGCTCGCCGGGCCGGATGTCGTTGTGCAGGTGGGTGTATTTGAGGTGCTCCAGCAGGTTGCCACCGTGC
>JAYSUY010001144.1:0-2583 GCA_043718855.1 Saprospiraceae bacterium
CGGTGCCATCACAAGAGGACTTTTTTTGTTCAAAAGCGTGTAAAAAACCGCGAACAGCACCACTCCCAAGTTGTACATTCCATAGAGCCAGGCGAAATCAATGAACCCGATGAAGGTCCACAGCGCGATGCGGCTGGGCAGGCTGTAGGCCATGTCAAGCAGCATCAGCAGGCGCGGCTGAAACCAGATGAGGGACAGCAGCCACATCCCAAAAATGACGAGGTACATCACCGGGCTGGGCGACGGTGCCATGAGGTCGGTAGGTTTGGTGGTGGCCTGAGCAGCAACGCGAGGCAGGCGGATGGCTTGTGTAGGAAGTGACCTGGCGGGAGCCGCCACCTGGTAGGCAGTAGTAGTATTTGTAGACATGATGAGCGTGTGGTTGGAAGGTTATCGGGTAGCACGGCGTTCACGCCGTCGGGACTCGCGCCGTTTACGGCGATGCAAAAAAGGTCGAACGGCGTTCTCAGGGCAGCACGGCGTTCACGCCGCCGTTTACGGCGATGCAAAAAAGGCGGTGTTGGGAGATGTTTGTAGGGGCGTAAACGCCCCTTTTCCCGACGGCGTAAACGCCGTGCTACCGCTCCAGTCGGATTTTCACCCCTGCTGCCGCCCCCATCAGTTCATCAAAAGGAGCGCGTTCCCAGCGGAGCGAGAGTTGGCCCCACACCGTCTGGCTGAAGGGCAGCAGCGCGGTGGCGTAGCCGCCCCAGATGTTGCTGTCGCCCGCGTCGTTGGCGATGCTGGCCATGCCCCATTGCAAGCCGAGGTTGAGTTCGTAGCCCTTGGGGTTGCGGAACTGGTTGTTGAGCATAAAGCGGTTCTCCGGGCCGGGCGCGTTTTCCACACGGGCGTAGAAGTAGTACGGCTCGATGGCCCACCGCTGTGTCAGCGGCACCCGCACACTGCCATAAGCGAGCCATTCGGTAGGCATTCTTTGGCTGCTCGCCAAAAAGCCGCCGCCTTTGAGGCTCAGGCGATTAGACAGGAAATACACCTGCTCGGTGCTGAACACCTGCTGCGTCACATTCTCCGGCAGGAGGCGGGTGCCATACTCGAAGCGGCTGGTGAGGCGGCGATTCCAGGGCGTGACACCGCCGATGCTGAATGCTTGGGCTTCTTGATTGGTGCGCACCAACGAAGCCAAATCGAGCGACAGCGAGTTGTCGTATTTGAGGAACATCCGCAGTTTTTTGGCGACTTGGCCGGTGAGTTGCACCGTGCGGAGGTTGAACCTGCCCATGTGGTTCACCTGCGAGTAGCCTGTCCACACGTCGAGTTCGACGGGCGCGGCGATGCCGTAGGTACTTTTCAGCAACTCGTTGGCCACCCGGTCAGCGGGGTCAATTTGAAGGCCAGAACGCAGGGCAATGCGGGCTTTTTTGATCTGATTTTCAATCAAGTACGACTGCGCGAGGGCGATGTAGTACTCAATATTTCGAGGATGTTCGACCACCAATTTTTCGAAGTAGTCAATCGCCAACAAACCATTGCCCTGCCACAGATAGACATAGCCCAAACCTTTGCGGGCTTCTTGGCTGCCAGGCCGCAGGCGTTCCAGACTCAGAAAGGGGTACTTGGCCGCCGCGTACTGTCCCGACCAAGCCAAGTTGTAGCCTTTGCCCACCAGCGCCGAAGCGTTTTCCGGATCGATGGCGAGCACGGCCTCGAACTTCTGGGCCGCTTGCTGGTGTTGCTTGGCCCAAGAGTAGTTGTAGCCCGCGCCGATGAGCGCGGCCAAGTCGTCGGGGTTTTTGTCCAAAGCGGCGTTGTAGATTTTTTCCGCCTCGAAGTGCTGCCCGGCCTCGGCCAGCCGCTTGGCCTCGGCCAAATCCTGCGCATGAAGCGCGGCAGCCGAGAGCCAGAGGAAGATGAAGAGTAGTGTTTTTGTGTTCATGCTGTATCGTGTAACTAAATGCCGAAATGACAAAATTGATAGCACAAACATCCAACGCTGCTTCTTTCTGGAAAAACAAAACCCGCTGAGCCGGGAATAACCGAGGCTGAGCGGGTTTAGGTTTAGGGCGAACAAAATACAGGATTATCGTCCGCACCCTGCAACTGGCATCTCACATCTCCCCCACCAGCCACCGCTTGAACTCCGCCGACCGCTCCGCGCTGACTATCGTTTCGATGTCGGTGGGCGGGTCGAGTTCAATCTTGACCCGACTTTTGGAGTACGGGTGCATCTCCCGGATGGCCTGCACATTGATGATGACTTGACGGTTGATGCGAAAAAACACCGCTGGGTCGAGCAGCGTCTCCAAGTGGTCGAGCGGGTGGTCGGCGGGATAGCGTTTGGCGGTGCTGCGCGTCACCACGAAGGTAATTTTGTCCTTCGTATAGAAGTAGGCCGCGTCGCTCATTTCCACCAATTTGATGCTGTTGCCGAAGCGGATGAGCATCCGCCGGAGGTAACTGGGCGTGCCCTCCTGACGGCGCAGTGTGTCGAGCAATGCCAAGTAGTCGGGTGCGGGTGGCTGTGCTGCTTCTGCTGCTCCGGATGAACTGAACACCCGCCTGAATTTTTCGATGGCTGCCGATAACTCATTGGCTTTGATGGGTTTGAGCAAGTAATCTACT
>JAYSUY010001145.1:0-7132 GCA_043718855.1 Saprospiraceae bacterium
GGTGACTTCAAGTCACCGCCTCACTTGCTTTTAATCGGTGCCATGTCCCCAATCGGCACGAACGCCGCCCAGAAGAACGGGTGCGCCTGTTCGCCGGGGAAGTCGCTCAGGTAGCGCAGTTTGGCCGCGCGGAGGGCGGCATCTTTGGAGTGGCCCGGCTGCCGCAGTTCTTCGTAAAAAATTTCCATCAACTCCTTCGTGGCCCCGTCGTTGGTCGCCCACAGGCTGGTGACGATGCTTTTTGCGCCCGCGTAGGCGAAGGCCCGCGCGAGGCTCACCACGCCCTCGCCGCGCTGCAACTCGCCGATGCCCGTCTCGCAGGCGGAGAGCGTCACCAAGTCAGCGTTCAACTGAAAATTGTAGAGGTCGCGGACGTAGAGCAGCTCGTACTCCCCGCTGTCGGTCGGCTCGGCGGCGAACACGAGGTAGGAGTTGTCGCCTCCCGAGACCTCGGGATTGGCCTGCCCGTGCGTGGAGAGATGCAGGATGTGGTAGTCGGCGGCCATCTGCCGGAACCGTTCCACCGTGCCTTCGCGGTGAACGAAGCGGCGGCCCCGCCACGCTTCGCTGATGCGGTACACCTCCTCGCCGCTGGCCGGCAGTGGCTCGAACCCACCGCGAGCAGTGAGGCTGTTTTTGGGCTTGACCGAGGCGGCTGGCCGGGGCTTGGGCTTTGCGCCGAACTGTTTTCGCAGCTCTGCTTCGCTGCCCTTGTAGCAGGGAGCGAAGGCCAAAAGGTTGCCAATTGGTGGCATTTTGTGCTGTTTTTGCTTCATTTCGCGCAGCAGGGTGGCGGAGTAGCAGTAACTGATCTGCTTTTTGCGCAGCCAAAAAGGGTAGGTGCCGAAATTGCCGGGATTGGGCGGCAGCCCGCTCAGCAGTGCCTCGAAGGGCAGGTAGCCGAGCACGCCGTCGGGCACGATGACGAGCGTATCGTCGGCGAGTTGGGCTTCGATGGGGGCGATGAGGTGCGTGTAGAGCGATTGGGCGGCTGTGATGTATTGCCGGAGGGTGTGGTTGTAGAGCGTGTCGTGCGGGTCTTTTTGGGCATAAAAACCGGACAGCCCGTCGCGCATCTGCTGTACGAGGGTTTCGAGCGGGAAGTCGCGCTTGATCTCGGTGACTTGGTAGCGGTCGGGGCGCAGCACGAAGGCGTAGATGCTGCTGTCGCCGACAAAGTATTCGAGCAGGGTGTGGCCGGGGGCGAGTAGGCTCTGGGCGGCGGGGAGGTCGGCGGTGGCGCGGTCGTGCTTGAGGCGGTAGTAGGCGGGGTAGGCGGATTCGAGGGTTTTCAACAGGGCTTCGTAGTCCTCTCTCAGGCGAAACAGCCGAGTGCCGACAGCCATCGCGGCGGAATCGCCGCGTAGGGTCTGCTTGCTGCTTTCGTCGGTGCGCTGCTTTTCCAATTGGCTGATCTGCTGCTTCCAGAATTGCTCTTTCTGACGCAAGTCGGCAGGGATGTTGGAGAACTGGATGGCCTGATTAGAGCGCACGGCAGAAAAAAGCAGGGTGGCTTTCGACTTTTCCGCGATGTCGAAGGTGCTTGGAGGCGGGGGTTGTTTTTTAAAAAAGGCATCGTACAGCTCCGCCGCGATGGCTTCTTCAAAAAGGCTGTACATCATTGACTGATCGCTGCTCAGGGCACCGATGGTGGGCAGGTCGTTGCGGTATCGTTCGACCAGGTCGAGGCATTTTTGGTAGGTTTTTTTGGCATTTTCGGTGTAAAAGCCCTGTGAAGGGGAGGGCTGTCGGGATAGGATTGTCAAAATTCGGGCTTTCAGCCAGAGCGCGCGGCGGAAGTAGTCGTAGTTCACGCACCGGTCCAAAGGCGGGTTTGCGGAAACGTTGGCATCTTCAAAACCGGGGTTCAACGCGATCAGGGCTTTTTGCACATCGGCCAAAGCAGTGGTGTACTTGCCGCTGTTGAAGCGCACCGAGGCGATTCGGAAGTAGGCCGTGCCAATGCTGTAGTGTTGGTTCCCCACGCTGTTCTGGGCAATTTCAATCACCCGCTTGTAGCGTTGAATGGCCTCTGTAGTGTCTCCCAAAGTTTCTTTCAGAGACCCCCAGTCGCTGTACAGCCAAGTCAGCCAAGAGTAATCCTTCCCCATAGAATCCTCCATGATCGCAATGCAACGTTGGTAGGCGCTGTCCGCTTGGGGATAGTTTTTTTGCTTGTGGTACAGGTTCGCCAAACCCTGCCAAGCCCCTGCGCTTTGCTGAGCCGACAGCGTTTTATTGCTCAGCACTCGCTGATAGCTCTGGATGGCTTCCTCTGCCCGACCGGAGGTGCGCGCGTTTTTTGCCAAATCCAAGAGGATGGAAACACAGCCCGGCGAATCTTGACAGGCGCACTTCTGGCAAGCCCCCCAAGCAAACTCCAAGTGGTCTTTTTCCCGTTGGCGGTCTTTGACGTTGCCATAGCACGCCCCCAAACGTTGGTGGCTTTTGGCCTCATCAAGCGGGCGGGCGGGGGTCAGCTGCTGGCGAACGGAAAGGCTCTTCTGATGGTGTGGGATCGCACGGTGCGGGGCTTGGCGGTATTCCTCGATCAGCCCCAACAAGTGAAAAGCATCGCCAGACACCGGATTGTACGCGCCGTAGAGCGAGTCGGCAAGCGACACAGCCAACTCTAAGTGGCTGATTGCCTGATCGAACGACCTTTTCCGGTGGCAAATGTCGCCCAAGAACAAGTGTATGTCGGGGAAGCCGTCAGAATTGGCGCTCGGCGTTTTTTCCAACACTGCCAGTGCCTGTGATGCGGCAGCCAGGGCGCTGTCGCAAGCGGGTGCCCCCACCTTGTCGCATTGCACGGCGATCCGTTTTGCATGAAGGAACAAGGAATCGAACCGCTCTTGTTCGGTCGTCAGCGCAGGCTGTGCGTAAGTCGCGCTGACGACCGAGGTGAGTACAAAGAGGGCGATGATTCTGGTGAGGATGTCTTTTTTCATGCAACGTGTCATGGGTGGGCCGCCAGAAACAGGCGGCAGCCGAGGAGCACGTCTTCAGACCAAAGTTGGATGCAGTACATGCCCGGCTGCGCATTTTCCATAGCGACCTCGAACCCGTTTGATAAATCCAGTGCCGAAGGTATAAAAGTCGCCTGATAGCCGCCGATGGCACTGAAGATTTGCAGTTTCAGACTGCCGGGATAGGGCGACAAATCTCCTTTTACGACAAACCTGCCATCGTTGGGATTGGGGAACAAGTGCCAGTCGGCCATTCCCGATGGGCTGCCTGTAGCCGACACCTCCTTGACTTCGGCGGTCGTGGTGGCTGTACACCCGTTGCCATCTTTTAAAGTCAACTCGTAGTGGCCCGCTGGTATGTTCTGCAAGTCTTCTGTGGTGTAAACGGTGCCTGACTCCAAGTGCTTCCATGCGAAGGTGTAAGGCGGTGTTGCGCCTGTCGCTGTGATGTCCACCGCCCCATTGCTGCTCCCGGATGTGGCATCTGTCACCTTGTCCACCGTCAGCATAAGCGCGTCAGGTTGACTGACGGTGGCTGTGGCGGTCTTGGTGCAGCCGTTGGCATCGGTGGCGGTTATGGTGTATAAACCGGCGATGAGTCCGGTGGCTGTTTTGGCGGTCTGGCCGTTGCTCCACAGGAAGGTGGCGGTGCCTGTGCCGCCCGATGCGGCAGCGGTAGCGGTGCCGGTGGCCAGGCCGAAGCAGGTAACGTTAGTGAAGGTGGCCGAAGCAGTCAGCGCAGTGGGCTGGCCGACGGTGGTGGTGGCAGTTTGGGTACAGCCGTTCGCATCCGTGGCCGTCACGGTGTACATCCCAGCGACCAAGCCGGTGGCGGTTTTGGCAGTCTGGCCGTTGCTCCACAGGAAGGTGACGGTGCCGGTGCCGCCCGATGTGGCGGCGGTGGCGGTGCCGTTGTTGGCACCGAAGCAGGAAACGTCGGTGGCGGTGGCCGAGGCGGTCAGCGCGGCGGGCTGACCGACGGTGGCTGTGGCGGTTTTGGTGCAGCCGTTGGCATCGGTGGCGGTCACGGTGTAAGTCCCGGCGATGAGTCCGGTGGCGGTCTTGGCGGTCTGGCCGTTGCTCCAAAGGAAGGTGATAGCCCCGGTGCCGCCCGATGTGGCGGCGGTGGCGGTGGCGTTGGCGAGGCCGAAGCAGGAAACAGCGGTCGCAGTGGCCGAAGCGGTCAGCACGGTGGGCTGGCTGACGGTGGCTGTGGCAGTTTTGGTGCAGCCGTTCAAGTCGGTGGCGGTCACGGAGTAAGTCCCGGCGATGAGGCCGGTGGCTGTTTTGGCGGCCTGGCCGTTGCTCCACAGGAAGGTGGCGGTGCCGGTTCCGCCCGATGTGGCGGCGGTGGCGGTGCCGTTGGCAAAGCCGAAGCAGGAAACGCTGGTGGCGGTGGCCGAGGCGGTCAGTTCAGCGGGCTGGCTGACGGTGGCTGTGGCAGTTTTGGTGCAGCCGTTGGCATCGGTGGCGGTTATGGTGTATAAACCGGCGACGAGTCCGGTGGCTGTTTTGGCGGTCTGGCCGTTGCTCCAAAGGAAGGTGATAGCCCCGGTGCCGCCCGATGTGGCGGCGGTGGCGGTGCCAGTTGCGAGGCCGAAGCAGGAAACATCGGTGGCGGTGGCCGAGGCGGTCAGCGCGTCAGGTTGTGCGACGGTTGCTGTGGCGGTTTTGGTGCAGCCGTTGGCATCGGTGGCGGTGACGGTGTATAAACCGGTGATGAGTCCGGTGGCGGTTTTGGCGGTCTGGCCGTTGCTCCACAGGAAGGTGGCGGTGCCGGTGCCGCCCGATGCGGCGGCGGTGGCGGTGCCGTTGGCAAAGCCGAAGCAGGAAACGCTGGTGGCGGTGGCCGAGGCGGTCAGCGCGTCAGGTTGTGCGACGGTTGCGGTGGCGGTTTTGGTGCAGCCGTTGGCATCGGTGGCAGTCACGGTGTAGGGCCCGGCGCTCAGGCCGGTTGCAGTTTGGGCGGTCTGGCCGTTGCTCCACAGGAAGGTGGCGGTTCCGGTTCCGCCCGATGTGGCGGCGGTGGCGGTACCGTTGGCGAGGCCGAAGCAGAGGAGGTTGGTGGCGGTGGCCGAGGCGGTCAGTTCAGTAGGCTGGGTGACGGTGGCGGTACTCGTTTCCGTACACATTTTCGAGTCGGTGACTGTGACGGTGTAGGTGGTCGCCGTGAGGTTAGTGCGGTCTTCGGTGGTTGGCCCGTCGCTCCACTTGTAGGTGTATGGAGGTGTAGCGCCAGATGCGGTCAGGTTTATCGCGCCGTTCGCGCCTGCAAAACAGGAGACGTTGGTGACCACTCGGCTGGCAGTCAGTGCTGTCGGCTGGGTGACGGTGGTAGTGTCAGTTTTGGTGCAGCCGTTCGCATCAGTGACCCTTACGGAGTAGATGCCAGCCGTGAGATTTGCCCGGTCTTCGGTGGTGATGCTGTCGTTCCAGAGGAAGCTGCGGTTGCCGGTGCCGCCCGTGACCACGAGGTTGATGGCCCCGTTTGCGCCAGCAAAGCAGGAGACGTGGGCGGTGGTGTCGGAGAGGGCAAGGGCGGGCGGCTGGGTGACGGCGGTGGTGTCGGTCTTGGTGCAGCCGTTGGCATCGGTGACGCGCACGGAGTAGGTGCCTGCGGCGAGGTTGCTGCGGTCTTCGGTGGTGATGCTGTCGTTCCAGAGGAAGCTGCGGTTGCCGGTGCCGCCCGCCACGACCAAGTTGATGGCACCATTTGCGCCAGCAAAGCAGGAGACGTGGGCGGTGGTGTCGGAGAGGGCAAGGGCGGGCGGCTGGGTGACAGCGGTGGTGTCGGTTTTGGTGCAGCCGTTGGCATCGGTGACGCGCACGGAGTAGGTGCCAGCCGTCAGGTTTGTGCGGTCTTCGGTGGTGGTGCTGTCGTTCCAAAGGAAAGTGCGGTTGCCGGTGCCGCCCGTGACCACGAGGTTGATGGCCCCGTTTGCGCCAGCAAAGCAGGAGACGTGGGCGGTGGTGTCGGAGAGGGCGAGGGCGGGCGGTTGGGTGACGATGGTCGTATCGGTTTTAGTGCAGCCGTTCGCATCAGTGACTCTCACGGAGTAGGTACCAGCCATCAGGTTGCTGCGGTCTTCGGTGGTGACGCTATCGTTCCAGAGGAAAGTGCGGCCGCCCGTACCGCCTGCTACGACGAGATTGATTGTGCCGTTTGCGCCAGCGAAGCAGGAGACGTGGGTGGTGGTGTCAGTGAGGGCGAGGGCGGGCGGCTGGGTGACGGTGGAAGAGTTGGTTTTAGTACAACCTTTTGAATCCGTTACGGTGACAGTATAAGTGCCCGCAGAGAGGTTGCTTCGGTTTTGAGTGGTTGGCCCATCGCTCCATTTGTAGTTGTAGCTGGGGCCAGAGCCAGGTGTGCCGCCGCTTGGGGTGAGGCCGATGGTGCCGTTGGTGCCTGCGTTGCAGGAGACATTTGTAATTGCCTTACTGAAAGTAATCTCGCCGGGTTCGGTTACGGTTGCAGAGATGGTTTTGGTACAGCCGTTTGAATCAGTGACAGTGACGGTGTAGGTGCCCGCATAGAGGCTGCTTAGGTCTTGGGTTGTGGCACCGTTTGACCAGATATAATCAATAGCAGTTCCATTGTTTACATTCAAGTTAATTGAACCATTGCTCCCCCCATGGCAGGATGGAGGGGATGGAGCTACGCCAAGAGTAAGAGGAGTGAATGCCGTTAATGTCACGCTTGTTGTTGCTGTTAAATTGATAAACCCTGGGGTTGTTACAGTTAGCGTGTAAGTACCCGGCGACAAGTTGTATATCTCTGGTGTCGTAGCATTATTCGACCATTTGTAGGTGTAGGTGCCGGTTCCCCCTGAAACACTTGAAAAAGCAGCTCCATTATTGGCACCAACACATGGTTGCTGAAGCACGATGGATATATCGACTGGCGCATACACTTGACGAGTGAATGCGTCTGGCGGCACCCTGTTCTTTCCAGGGCCTATACCACCAGTACCATCAGTCAGTACCCCCGCAGCAGTAAATGTCGCAGTGCTGGGCGTCGAAGGAGCTGTCCATTTAACCGTCCATTGAATGTTTGGACCCCCAAAAAAATGTCGGTTATCGTCGCCAATATTGTGTTCGAAATAGGTAAGGGTACTTCCAGAACAGGAATAATTCCCGCCCCCACAACGGAGGTGCTGATTCAC
>JAYSUY010001146.1:0-7128 GCA_043718855.1 Saprospiraceae bacterium
GCCCACCATCCACAGCATCGGCTACCAAGTGGCGCTGCCGCTCGGCTACGATGCCGACAGCACCGCCTCGGCCACCGTGCGCTACCGAGCCGACGGGCAGGCATGGCAGCCGGGGTTCCCGGCCACGCGGGTCGGCGGAGCGTTCTTCGGCAGCCTGTTTCAACTGCAAGCCGCAACGCCCTACGAAGTGGAGGTCAACATCGTGGATTCATTTCCTGTGCTGAAAAAAGAGGTGCGAACCGCCATTGCAGCCACCCGAGAAGAGCCTGTGGTGAAGGCCAGCGCCAGCGTCAAGTGGGTCAGCCCTGCTGGCAGCGGCACGGCTTACACCGCCAGCAGCCCCGGCAACCTGAAAGCCCTGCTGGCAGCGGGCCTGGCTTGCGGCACCACCGTGCTGCTCAAAGGTGGCAACTACCCGCTCGGCGACATGACGCTCAACCTGACGCAGGACTGCGGCGCAGCCTCCCCCATCGTCATCATGGCCGCCCCCGGCGAAACGCCCGTGCTCGACGGTGGCTCCTACGGTACTTACACTTGGTACCCCGCCACGGGCGACACCAACATCTGGTGGACCAACTTACCCGCCGACCTCGAATTCAACGCGCTCTGCCTCGTGAATGGCGAGCGGATGTACCCCTACGCCTTTTTGACCCCGCCGCCCGTCGACCCCAGCTATCCAAGCCTCTGGACGCTGGGCTACGGCCTTTCGGGGTTCTACCGAAACAAATCCAATCAGGTCTTTGTCAAAACCCTCGACCACAAGAACCTCAACGGCGCACAGGTCATTTTTTCCAAACAGTTCAGCTGCCTGACGGTGAACGGCAACCACAAAACCAACCGCCTCCAGATCAAAGGCATCCGGTTCAAACACTACAGCAAAGGGCTGTGCAGCAAGGATTTTTTTGGAAACCCCACCGAGTGCTACCCCTCCAGGACCCTGGTTTTTAATGATGCCAACCTCGTGACGGTGGACAGTTGCAGCTTTGAACACTCCAATTTCCCCATAGATTTTGAGGGCCTTTGCAACGACAACGTGGTGCAGCGCTGCCGCATCACCGACCAGACGGGCTACTGGTCTCATGCGGCGTTCAAGCAGACGCGGTATGTGGTGGCGGGTCTGTTCGACCCCAGTTTCGGCACCTACGGCCGCTATTTGGAAAATGCGGGCATCCATTTCAGGCCCGGCACCGGGCAAACCATAGCGGGCAACATCGTGCGGAACAACACCGTGCAGGGCGTGGTGGTGGGCATCAGTTTTGGCTTGGACAACAACCGCTTCATCACCGAGTGCGACATTTACGACAACAAAATCTCGTGGTGCTACGACGGCATTGACGCGCTCAACAACAACCGAAACACCCGCATCTGGGGCAACGAAGTACACCACTGCCCAGTAGGCACCTCCCTCATCCTGCCTGCTTCCGGGCCGGTGTACATTTTCAGAAACGTCTACCACCACCTGCTCCAACGGCAGAACCACCAGAACGACGCTTCATTTGTAGATTGCAACAACACGGACAGCCAGCAATCGTGGGGCACTGCCCTCAAACTCAACGCGGGCGGCACCAACGCGGGGCCGCCCGGCTCTATCTATTTTGTCCACAACACGGTACACAGCACCGACCTGCTGGGCTTCAACCTCTACCTCTGGAACCCGACCTGGAAAACGCTGCGTCTGCGCAACAACCTGTTTTATGCCGAAGGCAAAGCCAATTTCTGCTTCGATGGCGTGGGCGGCGCCACAGGGTACAGTTTTGAATCCATCGGCGACAACGTGGTGAACGCGGGCGGCGGCGCGCTCGGCTTAGTGCGGCCCCTGCACGGCGGCTCCAACACCTGCGAGGTGTACGGCAATCTGCCCGCGCTCAGTGTTGGCTTGGCGAGTGCCACCGGCAGCCCTCGCGCTTTTTGGCAAAACGGGCGGAGCGAGATGCCCCATTTCGTGGATGCCGCCAACGACGACTACCACCTAGCCCAGGCCAGCCCGCTTTTGGACAAGGGCGTACCGGTGCCGGGCTTCAACAACGATTTCAAAGGGGCCGCGCCAGACATCGGGGCGTTCGAGGCCATCGCTTTGCCACCGAAATACACCACGATTTCGGCTTCGATTTGCAGCGGCGCGACCTACGCTTTCAACGGCCAAAACCTGACCGCCGCCGGGAATTACACCGCCGTACTGACCGCCGCGAGCGGCGGCGACTCTATCGTGACGCTCGCGCTGGCGGTTGTTGCCGTAGAAGTCGGCATAATGCTCAACGGGGCGACACTGACTTCTCAGGCGACGAACGCCGCTTGGCAATGGCTGGACTGCAATGGATTTGTGCCCGTGCTGGGTGCTGTTTCGGCAGATTACACGCCTTCGGCTACCGGGTTTTACGCCGTGCAGGTGACGCAAAACGGGTGCGTGGATACCAGCGCTTGCAAGAACGTGACCGCAGTGAGCACGGCTGAACCGAGCGCCAGTGCGGCTTGGCGGCTACTGCCCAACCCAGCCGCCGACATCGTGGCACTGGTGTTTGCTGCCAAAACACTTGAAACCTGCGAATTGCAGATCAGCGACCCATCGGGTAAAATTTATGGCCGGATGAGCATCCCGGAAAATACGCTGCACTACCCGGTCGCGCTGGGCGACCTGCCCCCGGGTGTATGGCTGTTTGGGGTGACGAACGGCAGGGAGTGGTCGGTGAAACGCTTGGTGAAGGTGGGGGATAGGTGAAGGTCTGTAGACCGTGACCTCAATTCGGAATCTCCCTCAACCTTTCCACTTTCAACACCGTCACCACGCCATCCTTGATCTCCAACATGCCTTCGTTTTTGAAATCCGTGAGGGTGCGGATGAGGGTTTCTTTGGCCGTGCCGGCCAGCGCAGCGAGGTCTTCGCGAAGCAGGTGGACCACTGGCCCGCTCTGGTCGCAAAGGTGGGTCAGGGCAGTGGCGACGCGCTTGCGCACCGAGTCGTAAGCCAGTTCGATGAGCTGCTGCTCGCGCTCGGCCACATGGCTGGCGAGCATCTTGATGAAGCGGGCGTTCACGTCGCGGTTGCCGAATACGAGGGCCGCGAAGTCCTGCTTCGGCACGAGTTTGATGCTGCAATCTTCCAGCGCTGCCGCGCTTTCTGAGTAGGCATCTTCTTTGAAAAGAGCCAAAAAGCCCAAAAAATCGCCAGATTGCGCCACCTTCACGATGAGTTCGCGCCCATCGTCGCTGGTCTTGAAAATCTTGACCTTGCCGCTCTCCACGAAATAGAGCCAGCGCGGATGCTCGCCTTCGCGGAAAACCAAGTCCTTCTTTTTGTAGTGCCGCAGCTCGCGGTTCTCCGACAGGCGCTGGATGGCCTCCATCGCGCGGGCCTCATCGATGAAGCGCTCCAGCGAGCCGCCCGCAAGGGCGGAAGCCGCCCTCAGCCGCTCGCTTTTCTTCAAGCGGCTTTCGATGGTTTGCAGCAAAGTCACGTCGTCGAACGGCTTGGTGATGTAGTCGTCGGCACCAAGCGACATCCCCCGGCGGAAATCCTCCTTTTCGGCTTTGGCCGTCAGGAAAATGAACGGGATGTCGGCGGTCATGGCCGAGCGGCTCAGAATGTGCAGCACCCCATAGCCGTCCAATTCGGGCATCATGATGTCGCACAAGATGAGGTCGGGCGGGTCGGCCTGCGCTTTGGCCGCACCTATTTTGCCGTTTTCGGCTGTGCTGGCTTCGTAGCCGCTGAGCGTCAGGATTTCGGCGAGATTCTCGCGGACATCCAGGTTGTCTTCGATGACAAGAATTTTTTTCATAACGACTGAAAAAGTGAGGGCCTTCTGAAAGCATATCACACTCGAAGGCCACTTTCATCACAAAAGTAGCTACTCCAACTCACCCCATGCGCTGATTTCAATCAGCCTTTCGGCTAAGCCTCGTCATTTCGCCGCTAAATGGGGGTCGGCACCTTTGCAGCAACATTCATCAACAAATTCCTCCACAGCACATGAACCTGTTCGCTCCTATCTCCTCCCTGATGACCGACCACAAGCATTTGGTGACGGTCTCTCCCGAGGAGTCCCTGCTAAAAGTCAAAGAAATTTTTGACACCCACAACTTCCACCACATCCCGGTGGTGCGCTTCCGCGAAATCGTCGGCATCATCAGCAAGACTGATTTTGAACACTTTATGGGCGGCGGCTCTGTGTACGACGACGACCGTTTCATCAACGAGATGCGCCTGCACCGCGCCACCGCTCAGGATATTATGACCAAGCGGCTGGGCAAAGTGGAGTCGAGCGACCGCCTCAACGTCGCGGTCGAAATCTTTACCATCAACCGTTTCCACGCGCTGCCGGTGGTGGACGACGGTGAGTTGGTGGGCATCATCACTCCCTACGACATCCTGAAATACTTGGGCGAGGAGAAAGTCGCCGACCCCAGCATGGTGTACGAAAACATAGATTCGCTATGATAGAACTCACTTCCATCCCGCTCGCCGCCGCACCGCACACCCATTTGGGATGCGAAGGCAGCTGCAAGGGCTGCGGCAAAGCCCACATCAAACTGCTGGGCTACCACGATGCCGCCAGCCAACTGCTGCGCGAAAGCGTAGAGACCGCGCTCGCCACATTTCCGATGGCGCACAAAATCATCGAAGTCTCCGAACCAAACGCCATCGCGGCCGCTGGGGTGACGGCTACGCCCGCCCTCTTGCTCGACGGGCAACTGATGGTGCAGGGACGTGTGCCATCCCCGGAGGAGATGACCGAAATGTTCCGCGACCGCTATCTCCACCGGAGCAAATTGCACCGCTTGAAGCGCATCGCGGTGGCGGTGGACATCAGCGCAGGCTCCGACAGTGCCCTGCGCTTCGCTTGGCACATCGCCCAAAAAGTGGGGGCTGATGTGGAAGTGGTGTACGCGATGGACAGCATTTTCGAGGGCCACACCCCTTCGGCTTCGGGCTTCCTGTCGAGTTATCAGCACACGATGCAGCTCGAACTGGACGCTTTCGTCCGCGAAACCATGTCCAAACTGGGTGTGCAGTACGATCCTCCCAAGCCCGGTGCGCCGGGTCAGCCGCTGCCCCAAGCATCGCCCGCGCTCCGCTCTAAAGTGGTATACGGGTTTCCCGACATCGCTTTGGAGGAGTGTTCCAAGCACGTCGACCTGTTGGTGCTGGGTACTACCGGGCGGGGCGCATTGGGTCAAAAACTGTTTGGCTCGGTGAGCACAGAAGTCTCTCAACAGGCGCACTGCCCCGTGCTGCTGGTTCCGCTTGATGCGGAGTTCGGAGGTTTGAAAAATATGCTGTACGCCAGCAACTTCGATTCGCTGAGCACCCTGCGCATCCAACAGGCTGTATCGTTCGCTCGGCACTTCGAGGGGCAGGTACACTTCGTCCACGTCGGGCCGGGAGGCGAAAAAGGCGCGGAATTGGAGCGCAAACTGTTCGAGTCGTGCTACCGCGAGTCGCACCCCGACCAGCCGTTTTTGTTCAGCAAAATGGTTAGCGACAACGTGACGGGCGCACTCTACGAGTACGCCTTCTACCACCATATCGAGCTCTTGGTGTTCGTCACGCACCAGCGGAGTTTTTGGGAAAGTATCCTCCACCACAGCATCACCCACGAGGCGGCCCTCAGTACCGACCTGCCCATGCTCATCATCCACTCCGACGATGATATGCTGGGTTAAATTAGGGGTGAGGGGTGAGGTACTGGGATACAAATTTGAGGTAGAACAAGAAAAACACCTTGCGCAAGAGGTTTTTGTTCGCCCCGTTGGGAGTCAGTCTTCCGGCGGGGATTTTTTTTAGGCATCGTGCAGCACCAACAGCGGTACGCTGGTGTGCTGTGCCAAATCCTGCGACACGCTTTTCCGGAACAGCCTACGCAGCAGCGAGTGTTCATGGGCGACTGCGACCAAACCGTTGCAATCGCTGGATTCCAGAAAATTGTGGATTGCTTGCGCAACATTGTCGTCGTGGATGTAGTGGAAATCGTGCGGGATGGTGCCTAACCGTTCGCTGAGTGCCTCTTCTTGTTTTTTGTTGGGCTGCTTGTCCTCCTTCGCCGAGGCTTCGGCGGACGAGCCTTCCTCGTGCAATACATGGACGATGTTCAGTCCGGTGTGCTGTAGGTTAAGCATCTCGCGCATGACTTGCAGCGACGCTTTGCTCACCGGCATTTTGAAATCAGTGGCAAAAGCAAACCGTGCAAAATTGCGGAAAACAACCTTTGTGGGTACCACAAAAACGGGGGCCTTGCTCCCAGCGATCACCCCACTGGCAATGCTGCCCAGCAGCACCCCGCTCAGCCCGCTGGCTCCTGTGGTGCCCATCACGATGAGCGAAGCACCCAGTTCCTCCGCCGTCTGGCAGATGGTGCTGACCGGAAAACCGATTTTGCACTCCAACTTGATTTCCACTTCCTTCAGGTGCGGGCTGGTGGTAAATTTTTGGACCCAAGTCTTCATACCCGCCAGCCGCTCTTTCACATAGTCGTCAATAAAAAAAGCATCGTACATGTTGTTGTTCACCCCCTCGTTGGGGTAAACGACGTACAGCACGGTGACCGACGACCCCGTTCGCTGTGCAATTTCGAGGGCGTACATCATGGCGTTGTTGGCGCATTTGGAGAAATCGGTAGGGAGGAGAATCGTCTTCATGTTTGCTATAAAGTTTTGATGGTGAAAGTTGATGAGGTTGATGAGGTTGATAATCAACCTCATCAACCGAAGCGTCAGTCCTGCTCGCGGTAGTCCATCGGGTCTACGAACTCCTGCTCGACGTGTTCGCTGGCTGCCGCTTTGGCCTGTTGTTGTTCCAGCGTGAGGCCGTCGGTCACCGAAGTTTCGAGCCAAGTGCGGCCCGACTTGCGGAACACCTGCGCGTGGAGGGTATATTCCTCCTCAAAAAGTTGCTCTACTTGCCACACCGTCAGGTCAGGTTCCAGCAGCAGGTAGCCCGTCTTCATGTCGGGCGACAGGTCGCGGAGCGGAGCATCTGTTTTCTGGACCAGGAATTTGGCTGCGCTGCCCTTGAAAGCGCGGTGCGGCTTGCTGAAAAAAGCGAGTTTCAAACCAGGGAAGGCTTCTGAAAAATCGGATTGGAGTGCGCCCAGCGTTTTGTCAGGCGAGAGATGAAGTATCATGTGCGGAAGG
>JAYSUY010001147.1:0-7126 GCA_043718855.1 Saprospiraceae bacterium
CCGCCCGGTTTTTGGGGGTGCTCAATAAAAAGTGCGGCCTTCGCGCACCATCTGGCGAAGCAGGCGGCAGCAGCGGTAGCGGTCTTCGAGGTACTCGACGTAGAGTGAATCGAGGGTTTGCACCACGTTTTCGAGGCCGATTTCGTCGGCCCAAGCGAGCAGGCCCTTGGGGTAGTTCACGCCCTGAGTCATGGCTAGGTCGATGTCGTCGCGGTTGGCGATGCGCAGGTAGTTGACATCGGCGGCTTCGTTGATGAGCATGGCGAGGATGCGGTGCATGATTTCGCGGCCAAGCCCCTCGTTTTTGGTGGGTTCGGGGCGTACCGCGCCTTCGCGGTAGTCGTAGAATCCGCGCCCGGTTTTGCGGCCGTAGAAGTGCGCGTCCACGAGCCGTTTTTGGGTGAACGAGGGCTTGTAACGGGGGTCGTAGTAGAAGTTCTCGAACACAATTTCAGTCACCGCATAGTTGATGTCGTTGCCGATGAAGTCCATCAACTCGAACGGCCCCATGCGGAAACCGGCGAGGTCGCGCATGGCCCAGTCGATGGTGGCGTAGTCAGCGATGCCCTCGTCGGCGATGCGCAGGGCCTCGCCGTAGTAGGGCCGGGCGACGCGGTTGACGATGAAACCGGGAGTGTCTTTGGCGATGACGGTGGTTTTGCCCCAACTGTTGATGAGTTTCTGGGCACGCTCTACCACTTCTGGCGCGGTTTGCAGGGCGGGGATGATTTCTACCAGCCGCATGATTTGGGCTGGGTTGAAAAAATGTACACCGAGGATGCGTTCCGGGTGTTTGAGGTGGGCACCCATCGCGGAGATGGAGAGCGAGGAGGTGTTGCTGGCGATGATCGTGCTTTCGTCCACGGTGGCCTCCATGCTTTTGAACGCAATTTGCTTTTGCTCAATGTCTTCGACGATGGCTTCGATGACGATGGAGCAATGGCGGTAATCGCTCATGTGGTCAGTGAACTTGATGCGGCTGAACAGCGAGTAGGCATCTGCATCAGTCATTTTGCCTTTATCTACCAGTATTTTCAGCGATGCTTGGATGCTTTTGCCTGCTCTGGAGAGAGCGAGGGTGTGGTTGTCGCAGATGACGACGTTATGGCCGGCGGCGGCTGCGACTTGAGCAATTCCGCTGCCCATCGCGCCCGCGCCCAGTATGCCTATAGTGTCCATGTTAGGTGGTTGTAGTGAACGATGAACGATAAACGATGAACGATGAACAACTCAACCCATTGGATCACAACGATTTGAATTAACATCTGGCCACGCTATTTTTCACCTATCGCTGATTTGAAAAATTTGGAGCATTTGACTTTCGGGGCGACAAAGGTAAATGAAGGATGAACGATGAACGATAAACGATGAACAAATCAACCCTTGAATCACCGTGAATTAAATGGACAGTTTACAGTCCTTTGTTCATAGTTCCACGTTCATCCTTCATCGTTCCCTATCCATGCTCTTCCTGCTCTCCAAACTTTTGGCCTTTGCCCTCAAGCCGCTTAACTGGGCGGTTGCACTACTGCTGCTGGCAGTTTTTCGACCTCAGCGAAGGCGAGGCTTCTTGTTGGCTGGCACAGCAGCACTGGTCGTATTCAGCAATCCCTGGCTCGTGAATCAAGCCTTCCGTGCTTGGGAGCCACCGCCTGTTGATGTGCAGGGCGTGTACGATGTAGGGATCCTGCTGGGCGGTTTTTCGGATTTTGAGGTAGTGCAGCCCGATAGCATCCTGCCGCTCAACCGCGCTGCCAACCGCTTCACGGCAGCACTCACGCTGTATCACGCGGTCCATTTGAAGCACATCCTGATCAGCGGCGGCACGAGCCGCATCACGGGCGGCTACCCTGCCGAGGCACCTGAAGCCCGGCGGATGTTGGTGCAAAACGGGGTGCCAGATTCGGCCATCTGGATCGAGCCGCACTCCCGCAACACCGCCGAAAATGCGCTGTATTCCAAGCACTTGCTGGACAGCATCGCGCCCGCTGGAGCGCGTTGCTTGCTCATCACCTCGGCTTGGCACCTGCCCCGCGCCAGCCGCTGCTTCAAGCAGGCGGGGCTGCCCTGCGACCTGTTCGGCGCGGACTACATGAGCGAAAACCGCCGCGCCAACTGGACGAAGTGGATCGAGCCAGACTGGGAGGCCCTGCTGAAATGGGAGATTTTGGTGAAGGAGTGGGTGGGCTGCTTGGTGGTGCGTTTTTAACTTCAAAACCGCAAATTGAGCGCAGCGAAATCCCGAAGATGAAGCCAATTGGGAAGAAAATTTTTTACAGCCGTACACTTTTTGTGTCATGTCATTCAGAGGTGACAGCCGAAGAATGACACTGGGCTTTTGGTATTTCGAGTTGAAAGCCGCTTTTTATCTACGGTTTTAATGCGTCTGCCCTGCGCCCCTCCCCAACTTTTCCGACCTTGCCCACCAAAATCTGTCTAACAAATGTGTGCAAGACACCTCCTCCCCACCCTGCTGCTCCTGATTTTCGCTTCCGCAAACGCCCAGCAGCCCACCACTCCACAACCCAAAATTTTTGATGCCCTGCAATGGCGCTGCATCGGCCCGCACCGAGGTGGGCGTACGGTGGGAGCGGTCGGCGTACCGCAGCAGCCCGGTACATTTTACATCGGCGTGAACAACGGCGGCGTGTGGAAAACCACCGACTACGGGCGGGTGTGGACACCCATTTTTGACGACCAGCCCACTGGCAGCGTGGGCGATGTGGCGGTAGCGCCCAGCGACCCGAAGGTGCTCTACGTCGCCAGCGGCGAGGGCATCCAGCGGCCCGACCTGAGCGTGGGCGACGGCGTGTACCGCTCCGCCGACGGTGGAAAAACCTGGGTCAACACGGGCCTGCGCGACGGCTTGCAAATCGGCGGGCTGGCGATTGACCCCACAAATCCCGACCGCGTGTTTGCTGCCGTGCTGGGCCATCCCTACGGGCCAAATGCCGAGCGCGGGGTGTTTCGCAGCAAAAACGGCGGCAAAACCTGGGAAAAAGTCAAGTTCGTGGACGAAAACACGGGAGCGGTGCAAGTCACGATTGACCCCAAAAAACCGCAGGTGGTGTACGCCGACCTCTGGGCCAACCGCCTCGCGCCCTGGGAAAACGGCACCTTCGGCGGCCCAGGCTCTGGCCTCTGGAAAAGCACGGACGGCGGCGACACTTGGGCGCAACTGACCAACGGCCTGCCCACGCCCGCGCAGGGCTTGGGCCGCATCGGGTTCTGCATTTGCCCCTCGCTGCCCAGCCGCCTGTACGCTACGGTGGATTGTGGCGAAGGCACCGAAAACGCCGAAAAACACAGCGGCATTTACCGCTCCGACGACGCGGGCGCGACTTGGTACCGCACCAATCCCGACCCGCGCCTCTGGGGGCGCGGCAGCGATTTTGCCGAAATAAAAGCGGACCCGAAAAACCCCGACATCGTGTACTCGGCTAACGTGGTGACTTGGAAAAGCACCGACGGCGCCAAGACTTGGCAAGCATGGCGCGGCGCGCCGGGCGGCGACGATTACCACCGCATCTGGATTGACCCGAACGACCCCAAAATCATCCTGCTCGCCAGCGATCAGGGCGCGATCATCACCGTGAATGGTGGGCAGACTTTTAGCAGTTGGTACAACCAGCCGACCGCCCAGTTTTACCACGTCAGCACCGACAACGCTTTCCCGTACAACGTGTACGGCGGACAGCAGGAGAGCGGCTCGGTGGGTATTTCGAGCCGCAGTAACGATGGCCAAATCACTTTTCGCGAGTGGCACCCTGTGGGCGTGGAGGAGTACGGCTACGTCGCGGCTGACCCACTCGACCCCAATATTATCTACGGCGGCAAAATCACAAAGCACGACAAACGCACGGGCCAAACCCAGAACATAAGCCCCGAAGCAGTGCGCTCTGGCAAGTACCGCTTCATCCGAACAGCCCCCGTGTTGTTTTCGCCTGTGGACCCGCGCTGCTTGTACTTTGCTGGCAATGTGCTTTTTAAGACAAAAAATGGCGGCCACTCGTGGGATGTCATTTCGCCCGACCTCAGCCGCGAGACCTGGGCGGTGCCGCCCTGTGTGGGCGTGTTCGCGCCCGAAGCCGAAAAGACCAAACGCCGCCGGGGCGTGATTTACGCCGTCGCCCCCTCGCAGCAAGACACCAACACCATCTGGGCCGGCACCGACGACGGCCTGCTCCACATCACCCGCGACGGCGGCAAAAATTGGACGAACATCACCCCGCCGAGCGTGACGGATTGGAGCAAGGTCTCCCAACTCGACGCGGGGCATTTTGACAACCACACCTGCTACGCGGCCATCAACCGCATCCGGCTGGACGACCTGCGCCCGCACATCTTGCGCACCCACGACGGCGGCCAATCCTGGCAGGAAATCACCGCCGGGCTGCCCGACAACGAGCCCATCAACACCGTCCGCGAAGACCCTGTGCGCAAGGGCCTGCTCTACGCAGGTTCCGAAAACGCGGTCTATGTCTCCTTCGACGACGGCGACCACTGGCAGTCGCTTCGGCTGAATATGCCCGCCACGAGCATCCGCGATTTGGTGGTGAAAGACGACGACCTCGTGGTGGGCACGCACGGGCGGTCCTTCTGGATTTTGGATAACATCACGCCGCTGAGAAGCCCTCCCCAGCCCCCCCGTGCGGGAGGGAGTGACGCTCCGCCCAATGATTCAGGCGGGACTGGGCGTGAGGGACTTCCCCCCGCACGGGGGGGCTGGGGGGGGCTTTGCAAACCTCAAGTTGCCTACCGCGTCCGCTGGAATCAGAACACCGACACCCCGCTGCCGCAGGAGGAACCAGCCGGGCAAAATCCGCCAGACGGGGCGATGATCGATTACGTTTTAGAGCAAGATGCCAAAGAGATTTTATTGCAAATAATTGATAATCAGGATCGTATTGTCAGAACGTACAGCCCAAACGACCTGGCTCCTGACGTGAGCGGTGTAAACATTCCGCTCTACTGGATACGCCCACACCCGGTGTTATCTGGAAAAAAAGGGGCGCACCGCTTCTGCTGGGATATGCACTACGATCCGATATCTAGTGAGGCCTCATTCCCCATTGCTGCTGTTTATGGACAGACGGCCCCTGAATCGAGTACGCCTTTTGTGATGCCTGGGCTTTACAAAGTGAGGTTGTCGGTAGATGGAAAAACATTTGAGCAACCCATTGAAGTGAAAATGGACCCGAGGGTAAAGACGAGTATGCAGGATTTGCAGCGGCAGCATGATTTGTCCAAAAAAGCCAATGAGTTGCCCCTGCAGGGTGTGGAAATTGAATACACCAACGCTCTGTTTCAATTGGCTGCTCCAAAAATAAAAGGAATTCATCCAGATAGCCTGATCATCAAGGGGAAGCAAATTGGGCATCTATCTAACAGAGTGGAAAGGCTTCGAAACAGTGCATCGGCCATCTTGAATGTTTTGCAAGAATCTGATATGCCACCGACGAGCCAAGCCCTTCGGGCAGTAGAGGAATTGGAAAAATCAACTGCTGATCTGCGTGCGGAGTATTACAAATGGACAACAGCCAACCCTATACTGATCTCCGAGATCAAACAATGGTCGGTTTTAACCGCTACAAGCAATATTGGTACACCTATTTTTAACCTTAATGATGAAAGTGGCTTCGTCAATCTGCTCTCTTTGGATCTTTCCAATGCCACTTTTCCCAAAGGTATTTGGAGCATGAACGACAAGGGCGAACTCACCGCTACTAAGGATGAGTGCCTGTTTACTCAAAAGAAGTACAGCAACTTCGTGCTCGACTTGGAGTTCAAAACCGCCGACGGCACCAACTCCGGAGTCATCGTACACTGCTCCGACACGGACAACTGGATACCGAACTCGGTGGAAATCCAGATCGCCGATGACTACTCCGCCGAGTGGAGCAAGGCCGACCCGACTTGGCAGTGCGCCGCGATTTTCGGCCACTTGGCCGCCGAAAAAAAGACTGTGAAACGCCCCGGCGAATGGAACCGCTACACCATCACCTGCGTCGACCGTCAAATTTGGGTGGTGCTGAACGGCGAACTCGTGAACCATATGGATATGAGTCGCTGGCTTTCTGGCAGCCGTAACCCCGATGGCTCGGCCATTCCTTCGTGGCTCTCCAAGCCGTTTGCGACGCTGCCGCTGGAGGGGCATATCGGTTTTCAGGGCAAACACGCGGGGGCACCGATCTGGTTTAGGAATGTGCGGGTGAGGGAGTTGAAGTAGGCCTACTGTGTCAGTCGTGAAACACCCCCGTCGGTTCTCGCTGGGCGGTCGTATTTCGAGGTATCAGCAGGATATTTCCATCTGCTGTACAGGGCGATGTAAATCTGGTCTTCCATAGAAAAAGCCATGTCAGAGCAATCGACAGGGGCAGCCGAGATTCACCCGGCTGCCCCTGTTGTGGTTATTTGGAGGTTCGACTTGAAGTCGAATCTCCAATCATCCCGCCTCACTGCATCTTCTCCACTGCTCCCCGTATCGCTTCACAAAACTCCGCGTACGTCGATGAGTGGGGGTCGATGAACCAGAACCGCACTTGACCATCAGCAGTCTTGACTTTGACGAACATCGTGCCCTGGTCGTAGCAGTCCGGGCAACCAATTTGGCCGTTGGCTTCGTCGAGCAAGGCTGTTGGAAACCGCTCAAGCAGTTCGGCAGCGATGGCGATCTTTTCTGCCGACAGGCTGGTGTTCTGGAACGTTACGTTTTCCGTAGTCAGGTGCTCCACCACATCATCAGCGAAGAGTTTTCCACCTTCCAACTGGAAGATTTTAGCGCAATCGCCTATGCACTCGCCGTAGGCGGTGCCGAAGATGAAGTATTCAAAATCTCCGGTTTCAGGTGGTGGCACGCAGCCGCAGATTTCTTTTTTGCAGCCAAAGCCCAGCAGGGCAGCCGCAGTGGTGATGATGATGAGCGTCTTTTTCATGGTAATAAATTTTTGTTTGACCGTATGACGAAGACCGCTCAGGATGCAGTTGGGGATGCTCCGATTAAGGTTTTCTTAAAAACTTAGCCGCTTGACCCACCGCGACAACAATGGGACACGGATTGGACAGATAAAACGGATTCAAACAGATTTCACCTCAAAATCCTTTTTTATCTGCCTAAATCTGTCCA
>JAYSUY010001148.1:0-7118 GCA_043718855.1 Saprospiraceae bacterium
GCGATGATTTTTGAGGGAAAAGACAAGGCTGCCACAAGCAGCAGTAGGAGGAGTAAGTGTAGATTACGCTGCATGAGATCACTGAATGAGGAATGACAGAATGACGGACTGCTGTACTTTGTGGCCCATATGAAACACGCAACCATTTCGGTGCCACGCACAGCACATTACTACCAATTGGGTATTCCGAGTGCAAATATCCGGCAATTCTGGCTGATTTGTCACGGCTACGCCCAACTCGCGGATGATTTTTTGGAATATTTTCGCTCGCTTGACGACGGTACTGCGCTCGTGATAGCCCCCGAAGGGCAAAATTATTTTTATCGAAAAGGCTTCGGCGGCCCGGTGGGTGCCACATGGATGACGCGCTGCCACCGCGACGATGCTATCCGGGATTATGTCAGTTTTCTTCAAACGTTGTACCAGCAGTATCTGCCACTTTTGCCCGCCGATGTAGAGGTTGTTGTGCTGGGGTTTTCGCAAGGCGCGGCGACGGTGTGCCGCTGGATGTTTGCAGAACGGCCTCTATTCCACCACCTCGTGGTGTGGGGCGGGCTGCCGCCCGAAGATTTGGACTATACGATACTACACAACTACTTGAATGGCAGGGCGTTGCACTTCCTGATGGGCGATGCTGACCCCTTTGTCACGCCAGAGCGCGAGGCACTGTTTCAGGAGATAAAAACGAAGGGCGGGCTAAGTTTCCGGGAGCAACGGTTTGTTGGCGGGCATGAAATCCTGCCGGAGGTTTTAGAGGAACTGTCGCGTGTGATAACTGACGCAAGGTCCTAACTTTGCGCCTCTGCGCCTTTGCGAGAAAACTTTGTAAAACGGAGTCTTGTCTTTGTGCCTCTGCGCCTTTGCGAGAAATCCTTGTAAAACGGAGTCTTGTCTTTGTGCCTCTGCGCCTTTGCGAGAAATCCTTGTCTCGTCTCTGCGTCTTTGCGCCTTTGCGAGAAATCCTTCGTGTATGCGGCTTACATCGGAAAGAAAGCATCCTCAACATGCCGGATTTCGCGCACCGTGTTGCCCTTCATCAGCACGGCCACGATGTCGAACCGGATTTCCCAGTCGTAGCCGATGTGCTCCATGTACCGGCCTGCGGTGCGGGCCATCAGGTCTTGTTTCCGAGCATCCACTGCATCCTCCGGGCCGCCGAAGCCGTCGTTAGAGCGGGTTTTTACCTCTACAAACACCAGCAGTTGGTCGTGTGCCCAAGCGATGATGTCCACCTCGCCCCGCCCGGTACCCCGCCAGTTGCGTTCTGCAATATGCCAGCCTTTTTTTTCTAAAAATTCGACCGCCAGCGTTTCGCCCAACTGGCCAGTTTCGGTGTGGGTCATGCTTCGAGTTTTGCTTTTTTTAAGTACCACGACACAAATTTCTCGCAAAGGCGCAGAGGCGCAAAGACGAGACTTGAAGGATTTCTCGCAAAGGCGCAGCGGCGCAAAGACGAGACTTGAAGGATTTCTCGTAAAGGCGCAGGGGCGCAAAATTTTGATGGTTAAATACTTATTTCTTCCCCTTTGCTTCGTTCCACAGCACATCCATTTCCGCTAACGTCATGTCTTGTAGAGGCTTAGGCGCTTGTGCCTCGATGTATTCAAAGCGAAATTTGAATTTTCGGTTCACCCGTTCGAGAGCAGTCTCTGGGTCAACGCCGATGAAGCGGGCGTAGTTGACCAGCGAGAACAGCACGTCGCCAAACTCCTCCTCGATGTCGGCTTGCGGAGCCGCATTGCGGATATTGTCCTGCAATTCGCCGATTTCTTCCTCCACTTTGGCCCACACTTGCTCGGTGTTTTCCCACTCGAACCCTACCTGCTTGGTTTTCTCTTGCATCCGGTAGGCTTTCACCATAGCGGGCAGGCTGGTCGGCACACCAGCGAGCAGCGATTTTTTCCCTTCCTTCAGTTTGAGTTGCTCCCAGTTGCGCTTCACCTCGTCTTCGCCGCTGACCGTGATGGTCTCCCCTGAAAGCGGATCGGCGTAGATGTGCGGGTGGCGGTGTACGAGTTTGTCACAGATGCTGTGCAGGGCATCGGCAATGTCGAATGCGCCCTGCTCGGAGGCGATGCGGGCGTAAAAAACCATGTGCAGCATTAAGTCGCCAATCTCCTCCTTGATTCCTGGCAGGTCATTGTCGAGTATGGCATCAGCCAGTTCGTAAGTCTCCTCGATGGTCAGGTTGCGGAGTGATTGGAGGGTCTGCTTGCGGTCCCAAGGGCACTGCTCGCGCAACTCGTCCATGATGGTGAGTAGGCGGGCGAAAGCGTCAAGTTTTTGTTGCGTGGTGTTCATCTCTTCCTTTACGTTTTGCGGTTTTACATTTTATATTTTGCGATTCTTCTTTTGCCCCTTGCCCCTTGCCTTTTTGCCCCTCGCTACCCTCCCGGCGAAGTACGTGTGCCAGCCACTCGGATTTGGATGCCCGACACGTTGAGTGCGGTATTGCCTTTCCAGATCATCACAAAACCCTTGTCGGTCACCTTCCAAGTGTTGTTGATGTACGGGTTTTGGCAAGAAAGATAGATTTCGTTCAGGTCGCGGTCCCAGTTCCAGCGGCCCGTTTCCACCTTTTTTCCTTTAAGAATAATGTCGAAGGTTTGGTCTTCGCGAAATTTCAGGTAGTGGTCAAAATAACTCCGGTTGATGGTGGAGTCAGTAGGCGAGATCGCCATGTTGATGTGCCACCAGCCTGTGGCGAGAAATGCCTTGTGGCTGGCGGTGGGGGCGGGCAGCGCATCGATGGGTACATCCACATGGCGGGGCGGCCCCTGGGTTTGCACGGTGCCAGCAGAGTCTGGGTTGCTGCCCTCGAAAACGTAGGCGGCGTTGTGACCCACTGGCCCTCTGCTGCTTTCTGCCACTGGTCGGGTGGTGGGCATCAGTATCGGTTCGGGAGTTTTGCTCATGTTTTTGCAGGTAACGTAGCCCAGTGCAATGGCCACTATGGCAAGCAAGATGTTGAATTTCATATAGTTGAGCATTTTAAATCAGAAACTTAATTTGAAAGTATCGCCGTCTACAAAAGCCGCTTTGCTCTTTCGAACGGTCAGTTTTGTGCCTTCGATGGTGGTGAATTGTTGGCCATCTTGAAGCCGAGTATTGTACTGAATGACAGACGAGGCGGCATCAAACAGTGTGGCGTGGATTTCGGATGCCGACCCTTTGGCTTTCACGATTTCCATTTCTTCCAGCCCAAAATCGCGGAGGCCGTAGGTGTAGCCGCTGCTCACCTCATTTTCTTCCATGATGCCAAAATACGTCCAACAATACACCGGCAAAGCGTTGTCATTCAGCAGCGTACGTGCAGAAGCCAGGTAAAAATCTTTGGGCAGCAGCAGGTATTGGCTGTTCATAAATGCGCCGAGCGAGGCGGTGTTTTGCAGCGTTGCGGCGACTACCTTGCTGAACAATTTATACAGATCAAGGGTGTGATTGTCCGTACCAAGTATAGAGATGACCACCTGCGCTTGGTGCTTGGAGGCTTCAGCGGCGGCGTTTTTCCAGAGCCAGGAGAGGCGGGCAGCGGCAGCGATTTCTGCTGGGTTGGCCGGGTAATCCAAGTACGCGAGCATCACGGTAGCATTGCCGCTGCTGAATACGAGGGTCTTGTCGGTGATGCTGCTGGAGTCGGTGCGGAGTTTCCAGTCGGCTTTTAGGGCGGCGAGCAGGGCTTTCGCATCGGGGGCTTTTTTGCTGCTGAGCAGGATGGTGCCGGTGACGACTTTGGGCGAGGTAGTCTGCGTTTGTTGGGAAAAAACGTGCTGCGAAACGAGGAGGCAAAGCAGCAGGATAAAAATGTTGTGGCGCATGGTAGGCAGTAGCGGTGGTTGGGAAATGATCGGCAAAGGTAGCACATCGTGGCGGCCCAAAGCCCACTTGGCTCGCTACCTTTGCCCCATCATTTCACTGTCAACACCGCTGCACGCCATGTCGTTGTTCAAAAAAGGCACCAAAAAGTACAGTATTTTTTACCTGAAATGCCCGCGTTGCCACGAGGGCGAGACTTTCGAGACTGGGAATTGGTCGTTCGTCAAGTCGTTCGATATGCTGAAACGCTGCCCAAAATGCGACCTGAACTACTTCCCAGAGCCGGGCTACTACTACGGTGCGATGTTCATTTCCTACATCTGGACGGGCTGGTTCTGCCTCATGTTCATCGCCCTATTTCACTGGATACTGGGCTGGAGCCAGACGGCGGCATTCAGCCTGCTAACGGTGTTTCTGGCCGTCAACTTCGTCTACATTTTTCGCATTTCCCGCCTCATGTGGATCAATATCAATGTGCGCTACAAGCATAAGTGAACGATGAAGTATGAACGAGGAACGATGAAGTATGAACGAGGAACTATGAACGAGGAGGAACTTACCGCACTCGATTTCAAGGACTTAGATCGTTCATAGTTCCTCGTTCATACTTCATCGTTCACTTATGCTTTTTCCAGCGTAAATCCGAACGTGCTGCCCTGCCCGACGGTGCTGCGGACACTGACGCTCTGCTTGTGCGCTTCCAGAATGTGCTTGGCAATGGAGAGTCCCAGCCCAGTACCGCCCGCCTCCCGTGAGCGGTGTTTGTCCACCCGGTAAAACCGGTCGAACACGTGCTTCATGTGTTCCGCGTCCATGCCAATGCCGTTGTCGCTCACCTCGATCAGGATGTAAGACTCCACGTCATAGAAACTGACCTTCGTCAGGCCGCCCTCCCTGCCGTATTTGATGGAATTGTGGACGAGATTCATCAGTACCTGCCGTATGCTCTCTTTGTCGGCCCTGACATGGATGTGCTGACCCGCCCCCTCTTTGAAAGTGAGGCGGACATTGCGCTCGCTGGCCCGCATTTCTAGGTCGGCGAACACCTCGTCGGTCAGTTCGTGAATATCGAATTCGCGGAGGTCGAGCACCATCTGGCCCGCTTCGAGTTTGTTGATGGTCTCCAAGTCTTCGACGATGGTTTGCAGGCGCTCCACATTGCGGGCTGCCCGCTGGAGATACAGCATATTTACCTCCGGGTCGTCCACTGCACCATCGATCAAGGTATGGATAAAGCCCTGAATGTTGAAAATGGGCGTTTTCAGTTCATGCGACACATCGCCGATGAAGCGGCGGCGGTAAGTGGCCAGTCGCTCCAGTTCCTCAAAGTCGCGGTCGGTTTGCTCCACCCATTTGCCCACGTCTTCCTCCACACTTTCCAAAATATTCTTCCCCATGTCAATCTTCGAGGCCTTGAAGTCGGAGGGGAGTTTATGGCGGTGAATAATCTTGTAGATCAGCTTCACCCGCCTGAAAATGTAGTACCTGACGAGGTAAAAATTGGCCACAAATGTAACTCCGAACACTGCTCCCAACAGTGCCAGCAGTGCAGGCCAAGAGAGCGACACCACGCTCAGCGTTTTTAGCCCTGCGGTAACTGCTGCAAACAGCATCGCCGTGATCGTGGAGATGTAGAGCGAGAGTTGCTGTGGGGTCTGATTTTTAAACATGGAAAAAGGGAGGAGGGTAGAGGGCGGGGGGTAGAAGGTGGAGTACACCCTCTACCCTCCGCCCTCTACCTTTTTCAGAAGTCAAATTTATAGCCGATGCCCTTCATGGTTTTGATGTACTCCTCGCCGAGCCGCTCGCGGAGTTTGCGGATGTGTACATCAATGGTGCGGTTGCCCACGATCACGTCGGCACCCCAGATGCGGTCAAAAATTTCCTCGCGAGTGAACACCCGGCCAGGCTTGGAGGCCAACAGCCAGAGTATTTCAAATTCTTTTCGAGGCAGTTCGATGGGAGCTCCTTGCTTGAAAACCAGCACTTTCTGTTTGTCGATCACTAAATCATGCAGTTCAATGGCCTCTGCGTCGTCATAGGTGCTTCGGCTTGACCGGCGGAGCAGGGCACTGATCCGGCTGAGCAGTACACGCGGCTTGATGGGTTTGGTGATGTAGTCGTCGCCGCCCACATCCAGTGCAGTGATCTGCGAAAAATCCTCGTCGCGGGCAGTTAGAAAAGCAATCGGCGTATCGTTGAATTCCTTGCGGCTGCGCAGCACGCGGCAGGTCTCCACGCCATCCAGTTCGGGCATCATAATGTCCATCAGGATCAGGTTGGGCTTTTCGCGCTCGGCCACCCCAATGGCCTGCTTGCCGTCGGAAGCGGTCACCACTGTGTAGCCCTCCTTGCGGAGGTTGTACTGCAAAAACTCCAGGATGTCCGGCTCGTCGTCAACAATGAGTATTTTCTTAGCTGTAGTGGTCTCTTTCATGTATGTCTGTTTGCGACAAAGGTAGAGCCGCGTTTTGTGGGGCTGGGTTTATCTCAGGTTTAAGTCTGTGTAACTTTTTGTCGCTCACCGCCCCCGCCCCGCCAGCAGCCCACCCAGCAATTTCATCGCGTTCTCTACCGCTGCCGCGCTCTCCACCGGTATTTTCAGGTAAGTCTGCCCCGTCTCTTCGTCTTTTGCCACGATGCTCTGCACCAACTCCTGCGTCTTCTCCGGGCTGCTCAGCGTCTGGGCCAGACTGGAAAAAAACGAGATGCCCGTCTGCACCAAATCCTGTGGTGACTGGATGGCTGGTGATTGGTGGATTGGTGACTGCCCGGCTTCGGCCACATCGTCGTCGCCCTCGAAGGGTGTGTCGGTCGGGGCGACTTTGGGCTTCTTGCTGCGCTGGGACGGAGCCTCTGGCTCGGTAGGCGCGGAGGGCGCGGGCGGCAATTCAAAGTCCTCGCTTTCAGCTAGTTCGATGGCCGAGTCTTCGGCGGGCTGCTGGCCTTGCCAGCCTTCGCCGGTGAGCGACTCCACGTTGTCCATGAATTTTTTGAACTTCATTTCCGACATAAAAATCGTGTCGTCGCCATCGGGGTCGAGTACGCCCTGCGCCATGCTGGCCTTGAATTCCAGTATGCCGAGCATCCGGTGCTCGATGCTCTCGGTACTCACCATGTTGATCACCGTCACCTGGTTTTGCTGGCCCATGCGGTGGATGCGGGCGATGCGCTGCTCCAAAATCGCAGGGTTCCAGGGGATGTCCAAGTTGATGAGCAGCGAGGCCGATTGCAGGTTCAGCCCCACGCCGCCCGCGTCGGTGGACAAGAACAGCCGGCAGCCGGCGTCGCTGTGAAAGCGC
>JAYSUY010001149.1:0-2576 GCA_043718855.1 Saprospiraceae bacterium
TGGGGGTGAACTGCGTAGGCCCCACCTCCTACCGCGACTAC
This sequence comes from Saprospiraceae bacterium, assembly GCA_043718855.1. Taxonomy (GTDB): domain Bacteria; phylum Bacteroidota; class Bacteroidia; order Chitinophagales; family Saprospiraceae; genus M3007. The sequence goes on from JAYSUY010001149.1 coordinate 42, forward strand.
CTCGGCCTCAACCCCGACGACTACGTGACGATTACCTCGTTCACGCACCACGCCTTCTACGAGCCTTTCATTCTGGAAATCCCCGACAACTTCGCGCACGGCACATTCTATAATCTGCCGCTGCACGAACTGACGCGCTGCGCCAACTACTCCCTCGACAAGGGCTACACCGTCGAGTGGGACGCTGACGTGAGCAACGCCGGTTTTTCGGCTAAAAACGGCTTAGCCCTCGTGCCTGAAAAAGCATGGGACAGCAAAAGCACCGCTGAGCGCGAAGGCACCTTCAAGACTTGGGAGGCTGAAAAAAGCGTGAGCCAAGAGTACCGCCAGCAGCTGTTCGATCAGCAAATCACGCAGGATGACCACCTGATGCACATCGTGGGGATGCTCGACGAGGCGCACACTGGGCTATACTATGTGGTGAAAAATTCATGGGGTGAAATCTCCGACTACAAGGGCTATGTGTATGTCTCTGAGGCGTATATGCGGCTGAATACCATCTCGTTCACCGTCAACAAAAACGCGCTGCCCACCGATATCCGCAAGCGGCTCGGCTTTGAATCAGGCGAAGCAGTCATCATAGCCCCGCCATCCAGTGGTGGCGCTACCCGGTCTTCTACTCCAGCCAAGACCGTTAAGCCTGGCACGGGTACGCTCAAAGCAAGTCCGCGTTTCACGCCCCAGCCCAGAACAGAACCCAGTGCACCGGGCGCACCAGCCAAATCGAACAATTGAGGAGGCTCAGTAGTCAGTCAACCTAATGCTGTCGGGTTTGACTACGGCTTTTTGCGCCGTTAGTCCCGAAAGTCTTCACATAGGCGTTCGGGGAAAAATAAGGAAGGTGTAAAAAGTTGAGGTTCAATAGACCTTATGAGGAAAAAGTGTTTAAGCAGCAATTCCCGCTTTGGAAGAGGTGACATCTTTCGAGGCACGAGAAAGGTGTCATCTCGGCGCGTTTTTTAGATGTCACCCGCTTGTTCCTCGCGGATGACACCTCAAAAACGCCTCGATTTGGCCAAAGCGGGAATTGCTGGTGTTTAAGGAACGTGTAAAAAATGAGTTGTAAGCATTCAATCGCTCAAAACGAGTTGTTGGCGAGGACGCCAACAACGGCATTCGTTGAGAACCAGGCACTTGCCTTTGTTGGCTTCCACGCCAACAAACTCCCTCAACTTCACAACTTATTTTTTACACGTTCCTAAATCAATTTTTCCACATAAGGTATAGTATCAACTGAAATAATTCAGAACTCACGTAAATTAAAAACGCCCAGAGCGGCGTGTCAAGTTGAAAGATGGGCTTTCCCCCGCCTCCAACGGGAGGGGTCGGGGTGCGCCTTACTTCTCCAATCCCTTCAAAGTCTCCGCCACAAACTCCGTCAGAGCCTCACCGCGCAGCATCCCCTGCTGCAACAGCGCGAGGTTCAGCAGGTATTGAGAGAAATGACTTTGCTCTGCGTTGTCACTGATTTTCAGCAACTTGTTCACGATGAGCGGGTGATTGGAGTTCACCACCACGTTGTACGAATCGGGAAAATCGCCCATTGCGCCCATACCGTGCATGGCCTGCATCTCCTTCATGCGGCGCATGAATTCCGGTTTGGTGATCAGCACTGGCGCATTGTCGGGTGAGAGCGGGCTGAGTTGCACCGAGGCACCCTGTTGACCGTTCAGCACCGCCTCGAAGAGCGATTTCACATCACCCTGCTCTTTTTCAGAAAGTACGGATTCACGCTTTTCATCAGTCTGCACGAGGTTGTCCACCGTGTCAGAATCCACTCGAACGAACACAAGTTTTAGGTCGTTGCCGCCTCGGTACTCCATGTGCTGCATCCAGTGATTGTCGAGCACGGTATCCAAGCGCAGCACTTCGTAGCCGCGCAGTTCGGCGGTTTTGATCTGGGCGTTGTGGCCTTCGGGGTCGTTGGTGTAGATGGCTACCACCTTGCCATGCTTGTCGGTTTGGGCGGCTGCCACGCGATCCTGATACTCGTTCAGGAGGCTAAACGCGCCCTTCGTGTTTTCCACGAGGCTGAACTGGGCGGCTTTTTCTTCAAATTTTTTGTCCGAAATCACCCCGTATTTCACGAAAACGCCCAAGTCACGCCATTTTTGCTCGAAAGCGGGGCGGTCGTTGCGGAAGAGTTCGAGCAATTTGTCGGCTACCTTGCGGGTGATGTACTCGGCAATTTTTTTCACGTTGCCATCGGCTTGCAGGTAGGAGCGCGACACGTTGAGCGGGATGTCGGGCGAATCGATCACGCCGTGCAGCAGCAAGAGCCACTCCGGCACGATGTCGCGCACGTCATCGGTGACGAATACCTGGTTGGAGTAGAGGTGGATTTTGTTGCGCGTCACCTCCATCGAGTTGCCCAGTTTTGGGAAATACAGTACGCCCGTGAGGTGGAACGGGTAGTCGATGTTGAGGTGAATCCAGAACATCGGCTCTGGAGCCATCGGGAACATCTGGCGGTAAAACGCTTGATAATCAGCGTCTTTCAGATCGATGGGCTGCTTTTTCCAGATGGGGTGGGTG
>JAYSUY010001150.1:0-2569 GCA_043718855.1 Saprospiraceae bacterium
CTTCTACCTACGACCCCGCCAGTGCGACTTCACCCGAAATCTACCTCAGCAGCCGGGTGGACGACCAGATCAACTGGTACAACAAGCGCAGCGGCGAACTCAAACGCCGCTATCGCTGGTTTAAGGGATCTACCATTGCCATTGGCGGCCTCATCCCGTTGTGCATCGCTATTTCTGATCTGTTTGGCGACTGGCTCAAGTACTTGGCCGGGCTATTTGGTGCACTCATCTCCATTTTTGAGGGCATCAGCGGGATGCTGAAAGACAAAGAAACTTTCTTGGCCTACCGGGCTGCGAGCGAGGCGCTGATTCGGGAAAAGATGCAATACCAAAGTAAATCAGGCAAATATGCTGGTGGCACAAATGCTTTCTCCATTTTTGTCGAGTCCTGTGAAAGCATCATGGCGGGTGAAAATACCCAATGGGTGAGCGCGCAGATGAAGGACAAGGATCAAGAGAAGGCGGCATAGTACAAGCGGGGTGGCTATCCAATCAACACTCCGCCAGATTCACCGAGATATTTACCGCCAACCCCCCGTCGGCGGTTTCCTTGTACTTCGTGTTCATGTCGCGGGCGGTTTCCATCATGGTTTTGATCACCGCGTCCAAGCTGACTTTGGCCTTCGAGGGGTCGCTTTCGAGCGCAATCTGGCTGGCGGTGATGGCTTTGATGGCACCCATCGTGTTGCGCTCGATGCAGGGGATTTGCACGAGGCCGCCGATGGGGTCGCAAGTCATACCGAGGTGGTGTTCCATTGCAATTTCGGCGGCCATCATCACCTGGCCGTGGCTGCCGCCGAGGCATTCGGTGAGCGCACCAGCGGCCATCGCCGACGACACCCCGATCTCTGCCTGGCAGCCGCCCATCGCGGCGGAGATGGTCGCCCCTTTTTTGAACAGACTGCCCAGTTCGCCCGCCGTGAGTAGAAATTTTATGATGTCCTCCTCCACAAACGAGTCGCTGAAGCAAACGTGATACATCAGCACGGCAGGTATCACCCCGGCTGCGCCGTTGGTCGGTGCGGTGACGACGCGGCTGAACGAGGCGTTCTCTTCGTTGACCGCCAACGCGAAGCAACTCACCCATTTTAGGATGTCCTGAAACGAATGCCCGCCCCGGCTGATTTGCCGAACCCAATCGTCTATGTCGTGGTAGGGCTTGTTAACTAACAACTTGCGGCTGAGCGGCGCAGCGCGGCGCGTCACCTCCAAGCCACCTGGCAGGGTCCCATCGGTGTGGCAGCCGATGTAGATGCAGCGCTTCATCACCGTCCAGATGTTCAGCAGATCGGCGCGAATTTGATCTTCGCTGCGCCAACTGAGCTCGTTGCGCCACACGATTTCGGATACGTTTTGCCCTTCCTGCACACACCAAATACGCAGTTCTTCGCCAAGATCAATCGGGAAGGGCAGTGCCTTGCCGGAGTCAGCCCCTTCCTCGCCTTCTTTCACCACAAAGCCGCCGCCAATGGAAAAATAGGTGTGACTTTCGCCAGTCCCATCTTCATAAAAAGCCCTGAATGTCAATCCGTTGGCATGATATGGAAGTGCCTGGTCGTACAAGAACACGACATCGCGCTCAGGGTCAAAACCGACCATGCGCTGGCCGCCCAAGTGGATGGTTTTGGTTGCATGGATGTGCTGGATGTGGGTTTGCACGGCTTCCACGGGGATGGTCACCGGGTCGTCGCCGTTGAGGCCAAGCAGCACGGCGAGGTCGGTGCCGTGTCCCTTGCCAGTCTTGGCCAGTGAGCCGTAGAGTTCTACTTGCACGGAGGCGACGGTGTCGAGGTTGATTTCCCGAAGGAAACGCTGCGCGGCACGCCAGGGACCCATGGTGTGGGAACTGCTGGGACCAATGCCGATTTTGAAAATGTCGAAGACGGAGATTCTTTCCATGAAATGTGTGGAAGGCTTATGGGGTCGCAAATCTCTTAACTGCCCGCCAATTCCCGCCAATTTCGTAAGTATTTAGCATCTCCTCAAAATCCGAGCGGGAAATCCAAGTCAGTGCGTACCGTGGGCGCACATTTCGTTTGTCATTCTGTCGGAAACCGTCCGTATCTCGGAACAAGCCGCTCACGACACGCCCTCGTGATGCGGACGATTTCCGACAGAATGACAAACGAGTCTCAGAGCGACTGGCACAACTCCACCAGTACGCCCCCACTCGACTTGGGGTGCAAGAAAGCCACGAGTTTGTTGTCGGCTCCGCGCTTAGGCTCGCGGTTGAGAGCGATAAAGCCCTCATCTTCAAGTCGCTGAATTTCAGCACGGATGTCGGCGACCTCGAAGGCGATGTGGTGGATGCCTTCGCCGCGCTTTTCGATGAATTTGGCGATGGGGCTTTCGGGGTCGCTGGCTTCCAGCAGTTCGATTTTACTGTCGCCGATGCGGAAAAACGAGGTGGCGACGTGCTCGCTTTCTACGTTTTCTACCTTGTAGTGCGCCTCGCCAAGGAGTTTGCGGAACAGATCGTTGCTGTCCGCCATGTTTTTGACGGCGATGCCGATGTGGTCAATTTTCAACATAAAAAGGGTGGAGGGTAGGGGGTAGACGGTTGAGGGTG
>JAYSUY010000116.1:0-2308 GCA_043718855.1 Saprospiraceae bacterium
CATCTACACAAGTCAAGCCTTTTTTGGGGTCATCGCGCTTGGCTTGTGTAGATGTCTCCACTTCGTTACGACATGACAGACTCTACTTTTTTAAAGTAACAAAGTAGAATTTAGGAACGTGTAAAAAATGAGTTGTAAGCATTCAATCGCTCAAAACGAGTTGTTGGCGAGGATGCCAACAACGGCATTCGTTGAGAACCAGACACTTGCCTTTGTTGGCGTCCTCGCCAACAAACTCCCTCAACTTCACAACTTATTTTTTACACGTTTCTTAGAAAAATCCGTGCTAATCAGTTTAATCCTGTCCTATCCGTGTCCCATTGTTGTCGTGTTTCGAAAGAAGTCTCGTGAGGAGATGCAGATTGGCGGCAAAGGTATCAACTGCCGGGAGCAGCGCGGTTCACAATTCCTTCATCCAGACTTAACCCCTTCTTTCCACCGCTGCTCGCCGAGAGCCACACCTTTGCAGCATCAAGTCAAGTACGCTATCATACGAAAATGGGTTTCAGTTTGGTGGAAAACCGGCGCAATGCCGGATTTCCACTTTTTATGTAAACCCGCTACCGCGCCGAGCATGAAGCACTTTGTCCTATTTTTTGCCCTGATTGCCACCATCCTGCTTTCCGTAAAACTCCGTGCGCAAGACAGCGCACCCGCGATGGTCGCCTTGGCCGGACTGACCGAAAATATCTCCCGCCAACTCCTCGAACTCAGTACCGACACTTCCGTCACATTCGAACAAGTGCGGCCACTTTTTGCCGCCGCTTTTGAGCAGTACCGCGCCAAAGCCCGTCAAAAATTAGCCAATCAGCCCGATACCCGTTACCTGTTCATCGTCACGCTTGATGGATTCCGCTGGCAGGAGTTGTTCATGGGTGCCGACAGCGCCTTGCTATTTGATCAGGCCTACACCCGCGACTCAGCCGTGTACGTCTCACGCTATCAGGCTGCCACGCCTGAGGCCCGGCGCAAGCGGTTAATGCCGTTTTTGTGGTCGAAAATAGCCTCAGAAGGGCAAATTCATGGCAACCGAAACTTGGGCAGCCAAGTAAATGTGGCCAACCAGATGTGGTTCAGTTACCCCGGCTACAACGAGATGTTCACTGGGCGGCCCGATGATGCCCGCATTTTCACCAATGCCAAACTGCCCAATCCCAACCCCAACGTGCTGGAGTACATGAACAAGCAGCGCGGGTTCCGCAACAAAGTGGCCGCCTTCACTTCGTGGGATGCATTTCCGGCCATTTTAAATGAAAAAAGGTCTGGGTTCGCCGTCTGTAGCGGTGCAGAAAACCAGCGCGGTGCTTCGTTTGAGAAAGCCAAGACACAGTTCGAGTGCCTAAGCCGCGAGCAGCCCGGGTACTGGGGTCAAGCGGGCTGGCTCGACTTTTTCACTTGGTCGCAAGCCTTCGATCACATCCGTTCGCAGCACCCCCGCGTAACATACCTTGGCCTCGGCGACACCGACGAATTTGCCCACGAAGGCCACTACGACCTCTACTTGGATGCTGCTCACCAAGCCGACCTGTGGCTGGCCGAGTTGTGGCAATTCATTCAAAAAGACAAAAAATACCAAGGGAAAAGCACCCTTTTTATCACCACCGACCACGGACGTGGCGACAAAGTGAAAAAGCAATGGCGCGATCACAGCGCAAAAGTGGAGGGGGCCGATGCCATCTGGTTTGCTGCGATTGGCCCTGATACACCCCCGCTTGGCGAAGTGTGCCAGCCGGGTCAGATTTGGCAAAAACAGTTTGCGCAAACCTTCGCCCGCCTACTTGGCCTGCGCTTCCAATGCGACCACGAGGTGGCTCCGCCGATAGAATCTGTGCTGGCTGCGCCCGCGCTGCGGTAGGCTGTCTACTTTTGCGGGAAAAACAACACCATGCTCGTCTCCGCCATCGTCGCCACTGCTCAACGCAATGTCATCGGCCACAACAACCAGATACCCTGGTACCTGCCTGCCGATTTGGCCTATTTTAAGCGCACCACGCTCGATCACCACATCATCATGGGCCGCAACTGCTTCGAGAGCATCGGGCGGCCATTGCCCAAGCGCACGAACATTGTGCTGACCCGCGACCCGTTTTTTACCGCCACCGGTGTGCTTACCGCCCACTCGGTGGAAGACGCGCTGGGCATGGCTTATGACAACGGCGAGCAGGAAGCGTTCATCATCGGCGGTGGCGCGGTTTACCGCGACACGCTGGATTTGTGGGACAAAATTTACCTGACCGAGGTGGACGTGGACGTGGAGGGCGACGTGTTTTTTCCCGAACTCAACTCCGCTGAGTGGCGCGAAACGTGG
>JAYSUY010001151.1:0-7087 GCA_043718855.1 Saprospiraceae bacterium
CGCCAACCGCCGCCAAAGCCTAACTCAAAGCCAGCGCAGGCGGCGGTATGCGTGAGTGCCAACGTTGTCCTGAATTAAAGAATAGTTACTATTTGCAAAGTGTCAAAGCCAGGCTCCTCCATCATTTTTTCAAAATCGTCAAGGGCAATTCCTGTTGCATCCTGGTCTTCAAAGATAACACAAAGGCCGTCACTTGTGGGCGTGATAATCATTTCTCTTTCAAATTTCAATGATAGAGATTCGCTAAGGCTGTCAAGTTCTTTCTGAAACGCACTATGGAGTTTCTTTACTTTATCGAATTTCATTTTTTTAGTTTTTAAAAGTGTTAAATCATCCGCTCAATCACGCATGGGCGACAATGCCAAAATTAGAGAACGCAAAACCACTCCTCAACCTGAATGCCGGGTAACTTTTGGAGAGTTTTGATCTCAAATTGCCCTTTTCTTATATTGGCGATTGCCCGCAATGAGATCGGGTAATCCGGGTCGAAATTGGGCTGCCAGAGAGAAAAGCCCCTGCTTATTATTTCTGCCTTGATTGCTTGGAAAACGGCCTTTCCAAATTCGGCGCGAGTGAGGTATTGTTTTTTCATGGCGGGTATAAAAAACACCCAACCAGCGGGCGGCTATGTTTCAAGCCTCCTTCTTATCATGGAACCGCTGGCGGGTGAATTTGCCTCTTAGACTGTGTATTTTTCGTTTTCTAACTCATTGGTTTCCTGTAATTCAGGAAGCGACTTTTCCCACTCTGAAAAATCAAGATCGTAGTCACTTGTTACGTCATCGATCTCATTCCCCCTCACTACTCCGACCTTTATTTCTCCATTGTAGTCCCAAGAAACTACAAAATCTTTTTGTTTGTCCTGGTCGAGAATGTTCCATCCTGCTACTTTTTCAAGGACGATTGCGGGGACTGTTACGTGTGCCATTTTTTGCAAATTTTTGTAAGTGATAAGAAATTGTGTGAATGTCTTAATGACCTTACAAAGGTAAGGTGTTCTAAAATACTATGCAAGTAAAGTGCAGGGTATTTTAAAAAAAAAAGTGGAAATATTTTTCGGCTAACCCTGCACTGCCGTTCATGCCGACTAAGCGGTCGCACGTCGGCAGTGCGCCAGTTAGCCAGTGTAGTATTAGCCCCTACCCTGCTGGGCCGGGGGCGGTGATATACTTTTCCGCCAAGTGCCGCACTAATGCCCGCCAGACGGCGACCTGCTCCTCTGCGGCTTCTGGGGTGATGCGCCGGAGCATTACGAACCGCTTATACACGGTTTCTCTCATTTTCATTTCGCGATAGAGTTCCGCGCTGAGGATGATGGCGGACTCTGCATCTAAGTCCACGCCATCGCGCAGTACGTTGTACACGCTGAGCAACCGGGCGTTTTGCAGGGCCATCCGCGCGCAGGCGGTGGAGATGCGCTTGGGGGTTGCGTCTTCGCGCTCCATTTTCTGGATTAGTTTGGGGAAGGTGGTGACCCGCTTGGCTTGCTCTCGGGCGATGGCGTGGAGAAAGTCGTGTGTGGTGTAGGTCATTTGAGTAGATCGTGAGGCGTGTTCTTTTTCTGCCTCCAAGAAGGCGGCGTAGGTAATGGAAGGCGGCCATTGGGGCTGTAGGGTATCTCTACTGAGGAGAAGTTCTGTGAGATGTCTGGCCTCCTCGAAACCCAGCCACGCGCACAGTACAGAAAAGCGGAGGGAGCAAGCACCTTGCAGGTAGTTGGCGGGCTTCGGGCCGGGCTGTAGGGCGCGGACGGTGGCGATGTCTGCGGGGGTGATCATGTGAATTGAGAATTGAGTGAGGGAATAGCCTACCCGATGCGTGTAGTGGTGCAGGTGATTCGGATATTGGCGTTGGCGTTGAAGTTGCGGGCGCAACTGTCACAGGTGTAATCTTCCTCTATTTCAGAGGGGTGTAGATCGTTGTGCGGGTGTCTGCACCAGGGGCAGTAGGGGACTTTTGTGCGATCTGTGTCGAATAAGCCTTCTGGCATATCGAAGGTTTTCCAGCAGCCCTGACAGAGGATAATGTCAGAGTTAGGGTCTGTGGGGTTCTGGTATACTAAGTCGGTGGAGGAGCAGTGCGGACAGGTGTGCTTCATGGCGTGAGTGAAAAGTGAGTGAGTGAAAAAAATGACGGTTTTGGGGCGTTTTTGGGGCGTTTTCTGAAAGCGAGGCGTAAAGTAGGCGTTAAACTTTACGGATTTTACGCCTTTACGCCTGTTTACGCCTGTTTTTTCGTGTTTTACGGGGCGTTAAATCCGTAAAGGGCGTTAAATCCGTAAAGGGGGCAGCCTTCCACCATCCGCTTTCTGCGCTCCGCGTTTTTGGTCTTTGGCTGCTTGTTCTTTATTATTTTTTTTACTTAAAAAAATAATAATCAAAGAGTTGTGCGGGGCGGCGGGCCCAAAAAATCGAGATGGTGTAAAATCCGTAAAGGGCGTTAAATCCGTAAAGGGCGTAAAGACCGTAAAGACGTGTGTTGCAACACTTAAGTGGTCAATTATGAGAAAATGGCGCAGCGGATCAGAACGGCATACCGGGCGGAGGCTCGTTGCGCGGCATGACAGGTGCGGCTGGTTGCACCTCATACTGGATGCCTTCTTTCTGGCGGTACTGTTTCATTCGGTTGGTAAGTGTGACATGGCTCTGTGTCCAGCCGATCGCTTTGGCAGTCTTGCGGGCACCGTCGCCGGTGCGGTTCTTGTGTTCAATGGCGGCGGCAATGAGGTGGTCTTGGGTGTCCATCTCCATCAGCGCCGTAAGCATATTGTCTTCTCTGTCTTGGCCGCGATAATCCAAGCACAAGAAGTTGCCATCCCGCTTGGTGATTTCTGCTTTAATGATGTTGTCTTTGTTGAAAGCGAGGCCGTTGCGGCCCTTCACCTGTTTGATGTACAGTTCGCCATCGTCGTTGTAGTTGCGACCTATGGCGAAGATGGTGGGGGCGAAATTCTGAATGGCCGCGGCACCTCCCATGTCTTCCATTTCGATGGACTTGGACTTGTTGTACTGCTTGGTGGTGTGTGCCAGTACGAGGAGGGTGAGACCGTACTTGATTCTCAGCCGCTTGAGTGCGGCCATTACGCGGAGCGCAACGTTTTGGTCTGATGCGCTCTGAGAGATGAGGGCGGTGATGTTGTCTATCACCAGAAACTCCAACTGGTGGAGAATGACGCGGGTTTCGATTTCGGAGAGGATGAACTGCTCTACATCTACGCCTTCGGGGTAGTCGGTGAAGTTGGGGTTAAGGTCAATACGGAAGAAAGTATCGGAGAACTGGAAGGTGTTGTTGTCATCGTTTTTGTCGGAATATCTCTTGAAAAACTCCCGGTCAAGCAGCTCGAAGTCGCAGAATCCGGTGCGCATGGGGCCTGCCTCGTTGACGAGGGTACCCTCTGGAAAAACCATTTGGCCTCGGCTTACGGCGTTGGCAATCTGAACCGCAAAAATGGACTTACCCACCCCCGGCTGAGCAAAGAGGAGGGTGATGTCTTGTTGTGAAAGTAGGGAACCGGCGAGTTGGAGGAGTTCGGGCATCATAGCGGCTTCGTGCATCACGTCGTTGCCGGATCGCAGGCGCAGCAGCGAGGTAAATGGCGCAATGCGCATTGTTTCCGCAAGTTGGTTGCGCAGTGTGAATACATCTTCCTCGTGCTGGTAGATGGCCTTTATGGCGTTGGTACACATTCGGAGGGTTTCGCGCTCGATGTACCTTTCTGCTACGATGCGGGCGTGGTACTCCATGTTGGCGGATGATGCCACTTTGTTGGTCAACTCCACTAATAGATACCCTTTGCCTATTTGCTCGAAAGCCTCTGGCCCTTTTTGCTTAATCCTTTCGGTTAGCGAAAGGATATCGATTGGAATCTGGAGCGCCCATAACTCCTCGCAAGCCGAGTAGATGGCTTGGTGAGCCTCGACGTAGAACGCCTCTGCGCGAAGCAAGGATGCTATTTGCTGGAAGCAGAATTTGTCGGTCAGCACAGCACCCAGCACCGCCTCCTCCATCGGGATGGCTTGGGGCTGCTCGCGCCCAAATACATAATTGGAAAGCCCTGAGTTCCAGGCTTTCCAACCGAGTTTCTGTTGGTTTTTGGCTGTAGCGGTGAGTTTGCCTTGTGGGTGCTGGCGGGACGATGTAGATGGCGCTGGCATGATAACGAGAGGTTGGCGTGTTAGAGAAGGAGCGGGGTGCGAAAGTGGCTGGTTCTATGTGGGGGCAAAAGGACGTTACCGCATCGCGCTCTTGCGGTGCATGACCTCCGCGACGAGGGCGGCGTATTGTTCCTCTGCCCATTGTAGGCTCTGGCTGTTGGCCGGGAGTGTACCCCTCTTGGGTTTTCGGCCAATGTAGAGCAGCCATTCCTCCGCTGATTTTAAGGCCTCGAATAGTTCAAGGTCGTCGAGTTGTTGGGCGGTGTCGGCATTTGTCATAATGCAGCCTTTACAATGTTTTTGAACTGGTCTATCTGATATGACTGGGTGGAGGCTGCGAGAAATTTGGCCTCGACTTGTGCGAGCATGGCATCTACGCCGCCCTGCGGCAGCCCTTCCCCAGTGGCGAGGCAGTTTTGTACATCTTCCGCCGTCGGGAAGTCTTTGTGGGCGGCCCAGTAGGCTTTGCCCCGGCCATCGAGGACAACTATGAGCAGGTAGCAGTTTTCGGCGTATCTGCGTATGAATATTTGCGTGGCGGTTGACATGCGTGTGTTGGTTGCGGGCAAGCCTACGGCCTACCCTGTTGTGACAGAATGCGGTGTGTCCGTACCGGGCAGCGCGGTGGGTGTGCCGCGCTGCTGGTCGGGTGTGTTTGTGTTTTGTGTGGATGTGCGCCGCTGAAAGATTGGGGCGGCGAGTGGGTTGGCGGCTCCGAGGAGTAGCACGAAGAGGAGACTTGCGAGGATCACCATGCGAATACTTATGTGTGTAAGTATTGCCGTGGTGAATGGATGTGGATTAGGTTGGAAACTTGGTGTTTTTGGGCAGGGTGCTGAGCCAGTAGATTAGGGCTGCTACGACTAGTAGTTTCATTTAGCGTATGGTATTGGCCACATGGGCCAAACGTGACAGGGTGCGCAGCAATCAGTTCCAGCCAGGGAGTACGATTTGTTGCCCCTTGTCACGAAATCGGCAAGCCTCGTCCTCCGATAGTTCCCGTGCGACTTGCGGCTTTCGTGCGCGGTTTGTGGCGTTTTCTGACTGTCGAGCAGTCCTTGTTTTCTGGTGCTCGGCTGCTCGCCGTGCGACTTCTGCCCCGTTGTTGAAATCCGGGATGAATCCATCCGGGAGTGGGAAATACTTGCTCATATGGGTATGAAGTATTTCAGCAGAAACCAGCCTATAGACAGGAATGCCGCCGATGAAAAAAGATAGTGTGGGCCTCGCTTGTAGATCACTCCAATTAGGAGTGTGGCAATGGCGAAGTAGTGGAGGTAGTGGTAGGCGTTGTAATCAATCCAGACTCCGAGGAGCCACCAGATGCAGGCCCATCCGTAGGGGTGAAAGTCAGAGAGGGAGAGTTCGATAGTCTCCGCATCCTGTTTGGCGGCATCAACCGCCGCTTGCTGGGGCGAAGCATGAATACCGGGATTGCGGTCAGGGGGGCGCACGGTTCGCACATTCTCTTCGGCCCATTGCTTCTTTTCCCGTAGTCTTTGAGGGAGAAATCGCCCCTTTTTAAGGGCTGGCTTTGGTGGCTCGTAGGTTGTGGTAGCGCAAAACTTGGACATGTCATGGTAGCGTGTGTGTGGGTGTGATGATGTGGTGTGAGGTTAGTTTTCCGAAAATTCCGCCTCATGGCTGGCTTCGGAAAGCAGTTGGGCTACTTGGGCTTGAAGGCTTCCGTTGGAGAAGTATTTCCGGGCGTTGCCTTCGGAGTATCCGGCTTCCGCTTCTACTGCTCCGATGCCCGGAAATACGCCGTTATTTTTCCGGGTTAGGTTGATGGCGGCTTGTAGTATTTTTTCTGCTGGTGCGGCGCGTTGTGGTTTTTGCATTCCGGTCTTTTCGCCGGAATTGATGCGCCGTTGCAATCGTGCTATCTCGGCTTGCATTTCCGATTCGCGCTGTTGGCGTTCGCACTCGGCTTGTTCGGCTTCGAGTTTTTGGAGGCGTTGTTGTCCCGCTGCTTTGCGCTCTGATTCAATGCGTTGCGCGTTTTCCGCTGCGGCTTTTTCCGCTTGAAGGGCGGAAAGTTGGGCGGTGACTTCCGAAAGGTTTTTTTGCTCGGCGGTGAGTTTTTCCGAGATTTCGGCGAGTTGGTTTTTCCGCTGCACTGCGGAGGTCACGGTGAGCGCAATGCGGAATTCTACGACACGGACGATGCAGGTGATGGTTCCGAGCAAGCCCACTATGCTCCAATAGTTTTCCGGTGTGTGCGCGGAAAATCGCTCTGCGATGTGGCGACATTCCCAGAGGGCGTAAGCCCAGAGCAGGAAGGTGGCGGCTAATCCGATCCAGCCTTCTTTCCTCGCTCCACCGGAAAAATCGCGGACGGTGGTAACAAGGAAGTAAAAGCCCAGTGCCTCGAAGAAACAGGCGAGGGCGGCGGATAGCACGGTGATCAGGGTGAAGTTCCAGCCTCCGGGCAACACGGAGAAATAGAAAATGAACTGGAATACTCCGACGATAGAAAGCCCTAATGCAGCGCAGACGAGCAGGCCCATCGGGGCGGACTCCATGACGCGGGTGAATAGGTTGTGGGCGCGGCTTTCGGCGGTGGGTAGGGGGGGGGCGATGTTTGCCATGATCTGTGCTTTTTTGTATTTTTGCGACGTGCTTTCTCCCGTTAGAGCGGGCGTTTTCATAGCCCTGGCCGTTGGTAGCGCGCTGGGGCTTTTTATTTTAGGCCTCACCCCTCGTACCCCCTCTCCAAAAAGGGAGAGGGGGTACGAGGTATGCGACGTTTATCTGCTTAAGAAACCCCGCTGCCTTTGCAGCGGGGCGGTTTCCCGTATAGAAATCTCATGAAAAGTGATCAATTTTGGCAGCCGCGATTTTTGCAACGGGCTGCCTGTATCTACTTAACTGTTCATTCCGTTTGCGGCACATCTTGCGACGGCTAACTGATACATCCTTTTTGCTTTGTA
>JAYSUY010001152.1:0-7082 GCA_043718855.1 Saprospiraceae bacterium
GATAAAACCCGCCACCCGCAGCCAGAGCGTGGGCAGCGGTGTGCATGAGGATGCCTCGCAGCGGCAGTTTCGGCTCGTGGAGTTGGAGGAATACCGCACTTGGTACGGCAAGCCTTTTCTGCGCGGTATGCGGGAGACGCTGGCAGAGTTGCAGCCCAACGTCATCATCCTCGGTTGGCCCTTCGTGCTGCAAGTGGCGATGAGCCGCTCGTTCTGGCATTTTCTGAACAACAACCGCACGCGCTTCGTGTACCGCGACATCCCGTTCAACCTGCCGCCCTGGGGCGGCGTACGCGACTACTACTTTGGCGACAAGGTGCTGAGCGAAGACTTCAGCAGCACGGGCGGCAAAACTTGGGCGGGTTTCCTTCGATTTTGGCTGACAGCGGCGGTGCGGCGCATCTACATCCGCCGGGCAGCGGCGCACATCATGTACACCGAGGAGGCCTACTCCATCATCGGGAGTTACGGTGTGGCCCGCGAAAAAATTTTCGTGACGGCCAACTCACCTGACACCGACGAACTGCTTTTGGCCTTTAAACAGGTGAAAACGATGCCGCTGATTTTGCCCGAAAACCCGCACCGCCTCATCCATGTGGGGCGCTTGGTGAAGTGGAAACGGGTGGATTTGATGCTCGAATCTGTGCGGCGTTTGCAGTCCAAATTTCCCGACATCGAACTCGTGGTGGTGGGCAAAGGCCTAGAGGAGGAGGCCCTGCGCCAGCAAGCCGAGGCACTCGGCGTGGCAGCGCGGGTGCGCTTCACGGGTGGCGTGTACGATCCGCTCACGCTGGGCCAATACCTCCACGCTTCGGCGATTTATGTGCTGGCGGGCATGGGCGGATTGAGCATTAACGACGCGATGTGCTTTGCCAAACCGGTGGTTTGCTCGGTAGCCGATGGCACCGAAAAACGCCTCGTGCGCGAAGGTTTCAACGGCCACTACTTCGCCAACGGCGACGCGGACAGCCTGACCGATCGGTTGGACAGTCTGCTCTCTGACCCCGTGCGGCTGCGCACATTTGGAGACAACTCGTTAAAAATCATTCAGGAAGAAATCAACATCCACACCGTGCTGCGGGAGTATGTGCGGGCGTTCGAGTATGCGGCTCGGTGATGTTAGACCTCTTGCACAGGGCAACACTGGGAGGCGGACAGAACAGATTTACACGGGTGATCGCGCTGAAAAATCGGTGCAAATCCGTTCCCGCCATCACGGTTCATCCGTGTCCCGCTGCACCTACATCAATGCATAGGCAAATCCCATCAGCAGCAATATCGCCACCACATCAAGCAGAAAACCCGCACGGGCCATGTCGCGGGTGCGGAGGTAGCCCGCGCTGAACACGATGGTGTTGGGCGCGGTGGCTATGGGCAGCCCGAAGCCGAAGGAGGCCGCCATCGTAGCGCACATCAGCATACTGATCGGGTCGGCACCGATGCTAATGGCCAGCGCGGCCAGCACGGGCATCATCATCGAAGCGGTTGCGATGTTGGAGGCTACCTCGCTCAGCACCACCACTGCGGTCAGTACCGAGAGCAGGATGAGCGCGTAGGGCAGCCCACCCAAGCCCTGCATTTGTTGGCCCATCCATCCGGCCAATCCACTCAGATCGAAGCACTTAGCCAAAGCCAGTCCGCCGCCAAAAAAAATGATGACTCCCCAGGGAATGGTCACCGCTGTTTTCCAGTCGAGCAGCGGCACGGCCGGTTCGTCAGGTTTGCCTGCGGGCATCAGGAACAAGCCAATGGCTCCGATCAGCGCCACCACTGTATCGGTGCAGTTGGGCACCCATCGGTACCAGATCAGAGAGCCGCTGATCCATGCGATTATGACGGTACCAAAAAGCCACATCAGCCTGCGCTCTGGCACGGTGACGGGGCCAAGCGCGTCCAATTGCTGACGAATGATGTCGGTGCCGGAGCGGCTGCCCGTAGCGAAGCGGTGACTTTGAGTCACCGCTTCGCTCTCTTTGTGTCCAGTTTTTTTTAGCGGAAAAAGCCACAGCAAGATGCCCCAGCAGACCAGCAACAAGGTCAGCGCGAACGGAAAGCCAAACAGGAGCCATTGCCCAAACGAGACGGTGACCCCCATTTTTTGCTGCACATACGAGAGAAAAATGGCGTTGGTGGGCGTACCGATGGTAGTGGCCAGCCCTCCGATGGAGCAAGCATAGCCTACACCGAGCAGCAGGGATTTGTTGAAATTTTCGCCCCGATCAGCAGCCAAACTGACGGCCACTGCCACCGGGGTCATCATCACCGCAGTCGCCGTGTTGGATATCCACATGGAAATGAACGCCGTAGCCAGCATGAATCCCAACACCGTACGAGCAGGGTCGGTGCCGAGCCACAGCACCAGGCGCAACGCGATGCGGCGGTGCAGCCCCCAATACTCGATGGTTTTCCCGAAAAAAAAGCCACCCAGAAAGAGGAAGACAATCTCGTTGCCGTACTCGCCCGAAATGCTCCTCAACGGAGCCACGCCCGCCAGCGGAAAAAGTACCAGCGGCAGCAACGAGGTGACGGCTGTGTTCACCGGCTCCGTGAGCCACCAGATGGCGATCCAAGCAGTGACGGCGGCGGTGAGTTGCGCCGCTGGGGGCATCCCAGCAGGTGTCGACATCCAAGCAATCAGAGCAAAAGCCAGCGGGCCAGCGAGAAGAGATATTAGGCGTGGGTTCATACCCCGTTAGATCGGCCGATTTGCATCAAACTGCTCCAAGTAATCTGCCACCCTGCGCAGGAACGAGCCGCCCATCATTCCATCCACGATGCGGTGGTCGTAGCTGAGCGAGAGGAACATCATCTGGCGGATGGCGATCACGTCGCCGTACTCGGTTTCAAGCACCGCTGGCTTTTTGCGGATGGCCCCAGTTGCCATGATGGCCACCTGCGGCTGGTTGATGATGGGCGTACCCATCAGGTTGCCGAAAGTACCCACGTTGGTGAGCGTGAAGGTGCCGCCCTGGATATCGTCGGGCTTGAGTTGGCCCTGACGGGCGCGGCTGGCGAGGTCGTTCACCGTTTTGGCAAGGCCGACGAGGTTGAGGAAGTCGGCGTTTCTGATCACCGGCACGATGAGGTTGCCAGAGGGCAGCGCTGCGGCCATACCGATGTTCACATCCTTGCGGACGATGATGCGCGTACCGTCCACCGAGCTGTTCACCATCGGGAAATCGCGGATGGCGCGGGCCACTGCTTCCACAAAAATGGGCGTAAACGTGATGTTTTCGCCGTATTGCTTCTTGAATTGTTCCTTGATGCGGTTGCGCCAGTTCACCATGTTGGTTACATCCACCTCCACAAACGAGGTGACGTGGGGGCTGACGTGCTTGCTCATCACCATGTGGTCGGCGATGAGTTTGCGCATCCGGTCCATTTCCACAATCTCCACGTTGCCGCTGGTGCTGATGACAGGCGGCTGCGGAGCAGGCGCAACGGGCTGCGGCGCAGCAGACGCTTTTTCCACCGGCTGTGGCTGTGGGTAAGGACCCTCTAAATTCATTTTGCTGCGTTGAGCGATATGGGCCAAGATGTCTTTTTTTGTCACGCGGCCATCCTGCCCGGAGCCTGATATGTTGTCAAGTTCGGCCTGATCGATGCGCTCTTCTTTGGCGATGGTGCGCACGAGCGGGGAGTAGAAGCGGCTGTTGGCTGTTGGCTGTTGGCTGTTAGCCGTTGGCACATAAGGCACTTCTGCTTCTGGTGCAGGGCTGCTTTCGGGCTGGCTTACCGCTGGCGAAGCGGCAACAGGCTGAGCATTGCTTGCTTCCGCCTTCGCCGAGGCTACTGCGGATAAATCTGTCTCGATGATGGCGATGGTTTTGTTGATGGCCACCACGTCGTTTTCCTGAAACAGGATTTCGACTACAGTGCCTGCCACCGGGGAAGGTATCTCGCTGTCCACCTTGTCAGTAGCAATATCGAGTACTGGCTCATCCAGTTCAACGTGTTCGCCAAGTTTCTTCCGCCATTTCAAGATGGTGGCTTCCATAATGCTTTCGCCCATTTTGGGCATAACCAATTCTACGCGAGCCATAATTGTGTGGGAGTGAGGGCGCTGAGGTGCCCAGTATTGTTTGTGGTGAAAAGTGTGGTTAAGGGCGCGGCAAAGGTATGATTTGAGTGCGGGAACCGATTTGCCAAGTTTTGAAAAGTCAAAACAGCAGGATTAGTGGAGTGCATTTTAGAAAAAACGATCTTTGTGGCCATTGCCTGAAACCAGTAACCTACAACCGCAACACCATGCTTCGCTGCCTACTTGTGGACGATGAGCATCTGGCCCTGGCACTGCTCGAAAAATTTATTGGCGACACACCAGGCCTTGTTGTGGCTGACAAGTGCCGCAGTGCCATCCGCGCAGTGGAAATCCTGCAAGCCGATCCTGTGGACCTGCTTTTCCTCGACATCCAGATGCCACTGCTGAGCGGTACCCAGATGCTGCGGGCGGTGTCACGCAAACCTGTGACGATTTTTACTACCGCATATCCCCAGCACGCAGCCGAGGCTTTCGACCTTGATGCGGTGGACTACTTGTTAAAACCTTACTCTTTCGAGCGCTTTACTCAAGCTTTAAGCAAGGCTCGTGCTGCACTCGAGGCACGACAGGCTGGTACAGCGACCGCAGCGGGCCACCTGACAGTGAAAGCCGACCGCCGCTGGGTAAACATTCCGTTTGGCGAAATACGCTACATCGAAGGCTGGAAGGAGTACGTCAAAATTTTTACCGACCATGAAAAAATCGTGACGCTCGAAAGTCTCAATGGTTTGGAGGCCACCTTGCCCACCGGTCATTTTTTACGGGTACACAAATCGTTCATCATAGCCAAAAACCGGGTACTACAATTGGACGGCGACGAGTTGGTTCTCATCGGCGAAGCACGGGTGCCTGTGGCCCGTGCCCGTAAACGCGTGGTGACCGAGGCATTGTTCAAGCAATGAATCAGGGACAGAAATTTTAAAAATCAGCTTGGTTTTTACTGTCGCGTTGAGTTACCTTTGCGTTCGCTTTCGAGGAGGAGTCCAAGATTTGGGCATTTTCTCGTTGATTTTGAACGAGTTACAATAAATTTTCAGTAAAATACACGGTATGCCTACCATCAATCAACTTGTACGTAACAGCCGCGAGAAGGTCGAATACAAGAGCAAGAGCCGCGCGTTGAGTGCAAGCCCGCAGAAACGCGGCGTGTGTACCCGCGTTTACACCACTACGCCCAAGAAGCCTAACTCTGCGCTCCGTAAAGTTGCTAAAGTGCGTCTCGTGAATGGTCTTGAGGTGATCTGCTACATCCCCGGCGAGGGCCACAACCTGCAAGAGCACTCTATCGTACTGGTGCGCGGCGGTCGTGTGAAAGACCTGCCTGGTGTGCGCTACACCATCGTTCGCGGCGCGCTTGACACCGCTGGCGTGAACAACCGCAAGAAAAGCCGCTCGAAATACGGCTCGAAGCGTCCGAAGAAATAATTTTTTTAATTGAGAATGGGAAATTGAGAATTGAGATGCTTTGCAGCACCGTTCTCAATCTGCTCCTTCTCAATTTTCAATTTTCAATTTTCAATTTTCAAAAATGCGTAAGCACAAACCGAAACCTCGAGTATTGGCGGCCGATTCCAGGTATAACGACACGATGGTAACACGTTTCGTTAATAACCTGATGTGGGACGGCAAGAAGGGCGTTGCATTTGGCATTTTCTACGGTGCATTAGACATCGTGAAAGGCCGCACCAACGAGGACGAGTTGCAGATCTGGAAGAAAGCGCTCAACAACGTCATGCCTCAAGTGGAGGTGCGCAGCCGCCGTATCGGTGGCTCCACTTTCCAAATCCCGACCGAATTGCCGGCTAACCGGAAAATCTCGATCGGCATGAAATGGATGATCAAATATGCCCGCGCCCGCAGCGGCAAAGGCATGGCTGAAAAACTCGCAGCAGAGGTAATGGCCGCAGCAAAAGGCGAAGGCAATGCTGTGAAGAAGCGCGAAGACGTGCACAAAATGGCCGAGGCCAACCGTGCATTCGCACACTTCCGGGCTAGGTAAATTTCTGTCCGTACCGAACATTCAAATTCCTACCGTCGAGATAGCCCAGTGTTTTGCCTTGTTGTAAAACACCGGTTTGTCTCGACGGTATTGGTTTTTTAAGGGGGCTGGAAAACAGAAACTACAACTTTGTTTCCCCAAATCGATAAAAGCCAAAACACCGTTGCGCCGGATGCGCAGGTTCAACAATTTATCAAAAGTTGCCAAGCCAGATTCCTGCCTTTTGAAAACCACCACATTCACACATTTTTTCACTCAATCAATACAAAGTCATGGCAAACGACCTCCGGTATACCCGGAACATCGGTATCGCTGCCCACATCGACGCAGGCAAGACGACGTTCACAGAACGTACACTTTACTACACGGGCGTCACCCACAAAATTGGTGAAGTACACGAAGGTGCTGCCACTATGGACTGGATGGAGCAGGAGCAAGAGCGTGGCATCACGATCACTTCGGCTGCTACCAAGTGCAAGTGGACCGTGGACGGCCAGTTGTACGACTTCAATATCATCGATACTCCAGGCCACGTAGACTTTACAGTGGAGGTGAACCGCTCGTTGCGTGTACTCGACGGCTTGGTGTTCCTGTTCTCGGCAGTAGACGGTGTGGAGCCGCAATCGGAAACCAACTGGCGCTTGGCCGACAACTACCGGGTACCCCGTATCGCGTTTGTCAATAAAATGGACCGCGCTGGCTCTGACTACATGATGGTGGTGAAAGACATGAAAGCGAAACTTGGTGCCAATGCCATTCCGCTTCAGGTCCCCATCGGTGCGGAGCACAACTTTCAGGGTGTGGTGGACCTTGTGATGGGCAAAGCCATCATCTGGAACGAATCGGATCAGGGCATGACCTACAAGGAAATTCCGGTCCCTGAAGATTTGAAAGAAACCGTACACGAATTGCGTCAGCAACTCATCGAGGAGGTGGCCGCATACGACGACGCACTGCTCGAAAAATTCTTCGACGATCCCGATAGCATCACCATCGAGGAGATGCGTGCTGCCGTACGCGCTGCAGTGTGCGACCTGAAAA
>JAYSUY010001153.1:0-2564 GCA_043718855.1 Saprospiraceae bacterium
CCGGCTGGCCCGACCCGCCAGTACTGCTTTTGATGTCGATGCCAGAGTGAAAATGGCCGGGGCGGAGTTCGCAAAAAGTGCCGCCCAGCCGCAGCGCGTCGTGTACCGGCGGCATGAAATAATCCTTCGGGTAGTTGGGCGGGACAGCGAAGGCTTCCTCCATTTCCGGCGGTGCAATTGGCTCCGCAGGCCGGTAAAACGAATACATTAGGCCCAAAAGAGCCGCGCCCCACAGTGTTTTTGTCCAAGTCAAGTGCATCAGAATCGGTCGTGTGTTTGTGCAAAAGTAGCGCGATTGGCGGACTGATTGATTGGTTGACTGGTGGATTGGTTAATCGGTGCTGCAAACCTGCTATTTTCGCCCTCCGAAAACGCCGCCGAAAGTGTTTGGATTCAAGTGGCACCCCAGAGCAGCGTGTCATGCAGAGCGTAGCGAAGCATCTGAGGCCGAAGGCTGAAGGCTGGTTTGTCAGGGTGGAACCCTCGGGCTACGCCCTCAGATGCTTCGCTACGCTCTGCATGACACGCTGCTCTGGCATTTAGTTTTTGCTGCCGCAGTTGCAGGGTCAACTGCCCATTCCACCGCTTCTTGTTGGCGAGGATGCCAACAAGGGCATTAAATTTCAATAATGGAAGATAGCCTACTTTACAAAAATCTTTTTTTTCTTGAAAAATATAGATCCCCTTCCTACAATGTAAAAGAGGCGTTCCAATTTATGTTGGGCTATCAGCTTGCCTCATCGGAAGCGTGGATATCGGATTTTAACCGTTTTCTTGAAAATAAGTTATTGGATTTATACACAGATAGAGAGTTTGATAGGTTGCCAAGAAATTGTAGCGAAGTTATTTATGAGAATCAAAAATCTGACTCTGAGGGTTTGGCCCTGTTTTTTAATACCCTTAGAGAGTACAGAGATTCCTTATCGCTGTTGGAATCCCCGCCATCAGCGGAGTAAGTAACCGAGGTTAATTGCCATTCCTCTACCTTCTACCCTCCACCCTCTACCTTCCACCTGCTCCCGTGAAAAACTACATCGCTCAAACCCTAGCCCTCCCCGTCCTCGTCCTGCTGCTGCTCGTTGGGCTGTCTTTTTTGCCGAAAAACCTCTCCCTCGGCGGCTTCGCGCTGCGCCCGGTGGACATTTTCTCTGACCTGCGCAGCGGCCCGTCCGCGCTGCCTGTCGATACGTTGCCCCTGCCCGATTCGATGGCTTACTTGCCGTTTGATACTACCGGGTTGGCTCTCTCTGACACGCTCCCGGCCCCCGACTCCATCGGTCCGCTGCCCCCGAAGGACTCCGTTTTTTTCGGAAAACTCATCGAGGACTACACCCCTGACCAGCAGGGCCTGCGCCGCTTTTTTGCTGCTGTTGATTCCATCCGGCTGGGCCGCAAGGTGCGCGTGGCGTGGTACGGCGACTCGTTCGTGGAGGGTGACATCCTGCTCGGCGACCTACGCGATACGCTGCAATCCGTGTGGGGCGGGGCGGGAGTAGGCTTTGTGCCGATCACCTCCGAGGTTGCGCAGTTCAAGCGCACCTTGAAGCACACGTTTCGGGGCTGGGCCACGTATTCCATCGTAAAAAAAGTAGAAAACCGCCCCATGCTCGGCATCAACGGCTACGCCTACCGCCCCGAAGCGGAGGCCAAAATCCACTACGAAGGGGCCGATTATTTCCAGCACACCCGGCAGTTTTCGCAGTTCAGGATGTTCTACGCCAGTGCTGCGGACCGCCATTTTGCCTGGCAAATCCAGGACGGCGAGCCGCGCATGGTGCTGCTTCCGTCTTTGCCCGAAGGGCGCATCGGGCAGTGGGTTTGGGAAAAAAATTTCCCCGGCACCCGCGCCGTCGCTGCCCGCTTCCCGGAAATCGAAGGGCTGATGCTCTACGGGGCTTCGCTCGAAAACGGCCCCGGTTTTTACCTCGACAACTTCTCGGTGCGCGGCAACAGCGGCGGCCCGCTCAAACTCCTTCGCCCGGAGGTGGCTCGTCAGTTCGATGCCTACCAGCACTATGACCTCATCGTGCTGCAAGTCGGCCTGAACGCCGTGACCAACTCCCTCAACAACATCAAGTGGTACCGTGCCGAACTGGATCGCACCTTCGCCCACCTTCGCGTCTGCTTTCCCGGC
This sequence comes from Saprospiraceae bacterium, assembly GCA_043718855.1. Lineage (GTDB taxonomy): Bacteria > Bacteroidota > Bacteroidia > Chitinophagales > Saprospiraceae > M3007. The sequence goes on from JAYSUY010001153.1 coordinate 2,135, forward strand.
AAGCCCATCTTGGTGGTGAGCGTGGGCGACAGGGCCAACAAAATCGGCACCGAACTGGCCACCATGCGCGGAGTGCCGGCCATCGTGGCCATGCAGCGCGACTTGGCCCGGCAGCATGGCCTGCTGTTCTACGACCTCTACTGGGGCATGGGCGGCCCCGGCAGCATGATCGAACTGGCCAACCACCGGCCCCGCTATGCCAATCTCGATTACACCCACCTGACCCACGAAGGCGGGCGGTACATCGGCCTGCGCTTCGCGCAGTTGTTGATGGAGGAAAAGGAGCGGGGGGGAAGGAATGATGAACGGTGAATGATGGGTAGGAAGGCAGGAAAATCGCAGCAGACGGATAGGGCAGGGGCGGCGAGAAGCCAAAAATTTCGACCTTTGCGGCGGCCCCACCCCCGACCCCTCCCCCAACGGGAGGGGG
>JAYSUY010001154.1:0-7076 GCA_043718855.1 Saprospiraceae bacterium
TTGGAAAACTCAAAGTTAACGCAAACAAGCCTTTTTCTTAGTTCGATCCCCCCGTTGCAACAAAGCCATGATAAACTATGAATGAGGGCAAAAGTAGAGAACTCCGCCAGAGCAAAGCGCAGCACGGCAAAAATTCCCACGATTCGCGGCAGTCCGCTTTGCCCCATTGTTCCTTGTTCATACTTCATCGTTCATACTTCATCGTTTTTAAAAACCACTCCCGCTCCATCAGCATGGGTTCTGCGGTCAAGTCGACACGGAACCGCTCTACGGCTGCGGTGTCGGTGAAAGGGAGTGCCACCAAGCGCCGGAAATAGCGCACCGTATTCAAGCCGTTGTTGCGGTGGTAGCCCAGCACTTTTTTGCGGCGGAGGTAGATTTGGATGCTGTCCAATTGGTTGTCCAAGGCATTCCATTCGTCCAGTTCGTAGTAGATTTTGCAAAGCATCATTTTGGCCATCAAGTTTTGCAGCACGTCGTCGTACTCCATCCGCACGAGGTGCTGCATCGCTTCGCGGAGTTGGCGGCGGTCGTAGCAGTAGCGGGCGAAGTTGTAGTGAAAAGTGCCCTCTCGGTGACTTTCGGCCAACTTGGGGGCGTAATCGTGTAGGAACCGCTCTGCCCAGTCAAACTCCCTCAGGTACAGGGCGGTAGCCGTGATGTTCGTGTACGTCCAGCGAGACAGCAAGCCGCCTTCCAGCAGCGCACCGTGCCGCAAGCCGCTTTGGTACAGTTCAAAGAGTTCGCGGAAATAACTTTCTTCCGACTTGTTGATGCGGCGAATGCAAAAGTTGACTGCCATCAGGTACAAGTCGTGTACCTCGGCCGTGCTGAACTGGGCGCCGTGCGCATCGAGCAAGACTTTCAATTGCCGAAAATGCACATCACTGCCTTCGCCACCTGCCTGCGCGTAGTAGCCGTGATAGTACACGGCCACCGCCGGAATCTGCAAGTAAGGGTGATCGCGCAAAAAATCCAGCGCCACCGGCAACAAGCCCGGCTGGTACTCCGTGCGGGCCACCGCTTGGTGGCTGAGCAGCATACAGCCGGTGCGAAGTTTTTCACACAAAAAAGCAATGTCTTGACTGTCAGAAAGTTGCTGCAAGTTGAAAGACTTCGCCCGACCTTGTTGGAGCGAAGCGTGGTAGGCTTCGAGGTGCAGCACATGGTCGGTCCGGTAGTACTCGCTGCCGCGCTGCGGGTCGGCTTCGAGGCGACGGCGGGCGTAGCGGAGCATTCCAGCAGTGGTGTCGGCATCCAGCCCGAATCGGCGGCAAGCCTCTGCCACCTGCTGGTTGCGCTGGTGGGGCTGCTGCTTCCACAGTTCGAGCGCGAGGAAGTTTTCGGTGGCCTCTTGCAGGTAGTTGCTGAGGTGGTAGAGGCGGCGCGGATCGTCGCTATCTGGCGCGACGGACTCGCGTACCTGCTCCTTTTTCAACGCTTTGTCGTCGTGCTGGTGGTCGCGCCAATGCTCGAACAGCCGCAGCACGCCGGGGTGGGTGACGAGATAGGGCGAGCGCAGAAACTTGTCGAGCGCGCGGAGCATTTCTTTGGGGAGGGTGTGGAGGAGGTGCATTTTTGTCATTTCGCATAAGGAATTGTTGGAGAACATCAGCACCGAACTGGCGCGACAGACATTGTACGCTTGCCAAGACATTGCCGAACGGGTCGGGCTTTCCCGCATGACTTTGGAAAAAATAAAAAGCCGTGCGCCGCCATGCAAAGCATAGGGACGTACTAAAATCGTGATGCCAAGAGAGTATTGCGACTTATACTGGTAGTCGGTGGTACCCCAAATCCGCTATTTCCAGCATCCATTTCACTCATCTTATTTTTTATTTTTCTGAAAAAACTTTCCTGTTCGACAGCACAAAGTACTGACTATCAATTTTAAAAACCAAAATACTGAAAAAATAAAACCTGAAAAACCTTAAAAAATGTCCTTTGCGGGGCGATGAGGTCGCAGCACTTTTGTATCGTCAAAGAAGTGCAGCACTCGATGACGCTAATCAGTGGTAAGTGTTGAGTGGTAGGTGTTCTTCCAACCTCGGATTATCCGAAAGCCATCAGCACTTATCACTCAACACTTACCACTCAAAACACGCAACGCATGGCATATTCCCGTTTACTCCAACTCTTCGCCGCGCTGATTTTGCTCAGCACAGCCACCGCCGCCTGGGGGCAGGGCTTCCGCAAAACCTACGGCATCGCCAACTCCCAGTTCAACGACGTGCTCGAAACTCCCGACGGCGGCTTCTTCCTCGTTGGCACCTCCCAAGCCCAGCCCAGCCTGTTTCAACTTACCGACCGCGTAGGCACCCCCATCTGGGCCGCCGCGCTGCCGCTCAACGGCGCAGAACCCATCGCCGCCTGCCAGGTGCCCGACGGCGGCTTCGTCGCCCTCGCCGAGTACTACAACGACGGCGGGGAGTTCAAAAACCTCGTGGTGAAACTCAGCCCCACCGGCACCGTGCAGTGGCAGACTGTGGTGGCCAGCCCCAACATGGAAAACGGCCTGAAAGACCTCGTCGCCCTGCCCGATGGCAGCGTGGTCGTGGTCGGCAGCACCCGCCCCAACTTCGCCAACCAAGAAGTCAGGCTGCTGAAAATCAACGCCGACGGCTCGCTGGCCTGGTCGCAGACCTTTGGCGAAGCCACGCTTGATGAGTTCGCGGCCCGCATCGTGGCCGCCCCCGGCGGCGGCTTTGTGGTGGGCGGTTTTTCAGCCAAAACTTCGGGCGGCGGGCTGGATGTCACGGATTTTTTTCTCGCCAAAACTGACCCTGACGGCAACCTGCTGTGGCAAAAAACCTACCCCAAGCCCGGCTCCCAGTACGGTCGCGGCCTCATCGGCACCCTCGATGGTGGCTTCGTGCTGGTGGGCGAAACCCAGCAGACCAACCCGGTGCAAGCCACCGTGCTGAAAACCGACGCAGGCGGCAACGAACTGTGGTTCAAGCAGTTCAACCCCAGCCAAGTACCCGACAGCAAACTGCTGGAAGCCCACAGCATCGCTGAGGACCAGGCTGGAAACTTGTACCTGCCAGCCGTCATCACCGCCAGCCCCAATTCTGGCACCGACAGCAGTTTCATCGCCCAACTCAGCCCCAGCGGCGTACTTGCCCACCTCAAATGGCTCAGTTACCCCGACCGCGCCCTGCAAATCATCGGCACCCACGACCACAAGTTGGCACTGGCCGGCTGGGTAGCCGGTTCGGGGCCGTACAGGGCGGCTTCCCTCGCCAAATTGGACCAGTTGGGCGAGGTGTACGGCAACTACATCGCTGGCTCGCTCTTCCACGACCTGAACGACAACTGCACTCAGGACGGCACCGAGCCGCCGCTGCCGCGCTTCCGGGTGGAGGCCAAAAACGCCGAGGGCCATATTTTTTATGGAGAAACCGCCGCCAACGGCAGCTACAAAGTGCTGGTGTCGGAGGGCGATTTTGAACTCACGGTGCGGCCCGAGTTTGGGCAGCCGGAGGCTTGGAAGGCTTGCGACACGCCCAGCGTGGCGGTGTCGGGCATTTACCAGACTTTCCAGGCGCCGCTCTTCGGGGTGCGCTCGCTGAGCGACTGCCCGGCGCTGGAGGTGGAAATCGGCGCGGGCTTCATGCGCCGCTGCACCACTACGCGCTTCACGGTAAACTACTGCAACGCGGGCAATGCCACCGCCACCGATGCCTACGTGGTGCTGTCGGCTGACGACAAATTTTCCTACGTCGCCAGTTCGGTGCCGGTGGGCGCGCAGAACGGGCAGCAGTTTTGGTTCAACCTCGGCAACGTGCCGCTCGGTGCGTGCGGCTCGTTCACCGCCGATTTCAAAGTGTCCTGCGATGCCTCGATGAGCGAGGTGCTGTGCATGGACGCGCACATTTTCCCTGACAGCCTGTGCGCGCCGCCGGGGGCTGCCGCTTGGGACGGTTCGCACTTGACGGTGCAAGGCGAGTGTGATGGTGAGGTAAAATTTACCTTCCAAAACACGGGCAAAGGCGACATGGCCGAGTCGGTGGAATACGTGATCATCGAAGACCAGATCATTTTCATGCAGAGCCAAATCCAATTAAATGCGGGCGGCGATACCACCATCACGGTGTCCGGCACACCCAACGGGAAGTCGTACTACCTGAGCACCACCCAGGCCAAAGGCTACCCCGGCAACAGCCATCCCTCGGCCACTGTGCAGGGCTGCGGCGGCAGCGGCGGAGTGAATCTGCTGATGCAACTTCCTCAAAGTCAAGGCAATTTCACTGCGACCTACTGCGACGAGGTGCGCGGCTCCTTCGACCCCAACGACAAGCGCGGCTTCCCGATGGGCTGGCAGGAGCAGCACTTCATCGAGCGTAACCAGCCCTTGGACTACATGATCCGCTTCCAAAACACGGGCAACGACACGGCTTTTTTGGTCATCCTGCTCGATACGCTTTCGCCGCTGCTCGACCCCTCTTCGGTGCGCCCCGGCGCGAGCAGCCACCCCTACCTGTTCGACCTGAGCAGCGAGGGCATCCTGAGTTTCCGCTTCCCCAATATCCTGCTGGCCGACTCGAATGTGAACGAGGCGGCTTCGCACGGCTATGTCCGCTTCCGGGTGGAGCAGCGCAAAGACCTGCCGCTCGGCTCGCGCATCGAAAACCGAGCAGGTATCTACTTCGACTTCAACGAGCCGGTGATGACCAACACGGCTTTCCACACGGTGGGCGAGCCGCTCATCTCGTTCGCAGTGGATAGGCCTTCCGACCTCGTGGGCCTCAGCATCTTGCCCAATCCGATGGCCGATGAAGCCCTTTTCCGCCTCCAAACGCCCGTCTCCGGTGCAGACCTCCGCCTCTCGCTCTTCGACGCGACGGGCCGCACCGTGCGCGACGAAACGTTTGTCCAGCCCGAACACCGCTTTCAGCGGCGGGGGCTGCTGCCGGGGATGTATTTTTTTACCCTAAAAAAAGACGGCGCGGTGGTGGCGAGCGGCAAGGTGGCGCTGCGGTGATGGGGGAAGGGGGCAAAAGGCAAAGAGCAAAAGGCAAAGAGCGGCTTGCGCCCACGGCATACGCCACGATACGGACGGTTTCCTACGGAATGACAAACGAGACACAACGAGGAACAGCCAAACACAGCACAAGCAGCAAAAACATTTTCTTTGAGATTAAAAATCAACGTTTTATGAAAAATATCCTTCTCGCCTTCGCCCTGCTCTGCTACACGGCACTGGGGCTGTACGCCCAAACTTGCGCCCCCGTAGTGGTCTGCTCCGGCGATACCTCAGTCATCTGCGACCTCACGCCCAACGACGCGGAACTGTGGAACGAGGCCCACTGGTGGTCGCCCACTTTTGCCAGCCAAAACTTGGCCGACGGGCCGACCGACCTGAGCATCACAGCTGACGACACCTGCGCACAGGGGCTGACGATCCGCTACCTGCTCTTCCTCGATCTGGACGGCGACAACATCCAGGAGACGGTGGTGAGCAGTGACGACTTGCCGGGCTTCAACGCGGTGAATTTCAACAATTACCAAAACCCGAACTACACGGGCGGCACTCCGAGAGCCTTCGACGAGCGGCCTGTGTCGGCCAACCAGAAGTTCGGCTTCGCGCTGCAAACCGTGCAGTCGGGCAACCAGACAACGGCCTTCCTGCGCTGGAATACTTCCCAAGCACCTATCACCTACGTCGTGCCCGAACTGCCCTACGGCTGGCACAAAATCAGGTGGATCGTGCGCAACGGGCTGGACGAGGAGGTAACTTGCGAACAGGTGTTCATCGTGAAAGACTGCAAGAAGCCGACGGTGGTGTGCCGCAACGGGCTTGCGGTGAGTGTCATGCCGACAGGGATGATACAACTGTGGGCCAGTGACTTTTTGCAGTATGTCGAAGACAACGCTTCGCCAACCAACAAACTGCAAATCGCCGTCCGCAAGGCTGGAGTGGTCGACGGGCAGGGTAACACGACGGGCTTCCCGCGTAACGCCGACGGCACACCGCAGACGAGCGTGACGTTCACTTGCTTTGACATCGGCACACAAGAGGTGGAGTTGTGGTCGATAGACTTGGCTGGCAATTCGGATTTCTGCGTGACGTACGCGCTCATCCAAGACAACAATGCCAACTGCGGGCCGCCACTCCCTCCGCTTCGCTTGAAAGCCTGCGCCAAGTGCGATGCTTCTTCCCTTATACTGGAAGACATGACTTACACCCTGAACCTGCAACGCCCCGGCCAACTGCCGTTGATACTGACTCGAAGAACAGAGTGCTTCAATTTTTTCGACACCCTCGCCATCCCGCTGGGCAGCAGTTACACCATCACGCCTGCCGAAGACAACAACCCGCTCAACGGGGTCTCCACTTATGATGGAGTACTGATAGCCAAGCACTTGCTCGGCTCCGAACCGTTGGACTCACCCTACAAACTCATCGCAGCGGATGCGGACCGCAACGGCTTTGTGGAAGCCAACGACATCGCGGAGTCGCGCTGGCTCATCCTCGGCATCTACACGGAGCTGCCCAAAAACGCTTCGTGGCGTTTTGTGGAGCGCGGCTACATTTTCCCCAACCTCAACTTCCCGGCCTTCCCGCCTTTCCCGGAAAAAATAAAAGTGGAAAACACCACCGACACGCTGGTGAAGGAGTACGAATTTACTGCTGTCAAAATCGGGGACGTGAACAACTCTACGGGTTGCAACTCCCTGATACCCAACCCAGAAGACCGCTCCGCCGCCGCGCTCGCCCTGCCCGACCTGACGCTGGCAGAGGGTGAAACGCTCGACTTGCCGCTGCGCTTTGTTGAGGCGGGCGAGTGGCTGGGCTTCCAAATTGCGCTGCGCTTCGACCCTGCGCTGCTCCACATCGAGCAGGTGCTGCCGAGCGGCAATTTGCCCAAGTTCGATGCCTCGTATTTCCACCAGCCCGAGCCGGGGCTGCTCCGCGCGGCTTGGAGCGATGGCCTGCCCGCCACTTTGCTGGCCGACGACGCGCTGCTGCACGTCCGTGTCCGCGCCCTCGCCCCCGTCGCTCTGCGCGACGCGGTGACGCTCTCGGGCGAGCGCTTCGCCCCCGAAGCCTACGACGCGGCCCTCCAGACGCG
>JAYSUY010001155.1:0-7076 GCA_043718855.1 Saprospiraceae bacterium
GGCATGGAGCGTCACCGACGCGGGCGGAAACGCCACGTCCTGTGCGTTCACCGTCACGGTCACGGACAATGCGCCGCCGAGCATCACCTGCCCGGCCAACATCGCCAAAACCACCGATGCGGGCCAGTGCAGCGCGGTGACGACCTACACGGTGACGGCTTCGGACAACTGTTCGTACACGCTTACGCGTACCAACGGCTTGGCCAGCGGCTCGGCCTTCCCCACTGGCACCAACGTGGTGAACTGGCAAGTCACTGACGCAGGCGGCAATAGCACGATTTGCTCATTCAGCATCACCGTGAGCGACAACCAACTGCCCAGCATCACCTGCCCCGGCAACATCAGCAAAACCACCGACCCCGGTCAGTGCAGCGCGGTGACAACTTACGCAAACCCAACGTTTTCAGACAATTGCAGTGGTGCCACGCTGAGCCGCACCAGCGGCCCAGCCAGCGGCTCGCAGTTTCCTACCGGAATGACAAATGTGGCTTGGAAGGCCACCGACGTGGCGGGCAACTCCTCGGTCTGCAACTTCACCGTCAGCGTCAGCGACACCCAGGCACCCAACATCACCTGCCCGGCCAACGTGGTGAAAAACACCGACGTGGGCCAGTGTACAGCGGTGGCGACTTACGCCAACCCGACGATTTCAGACAACTGCACCGGTGCATCCGCGCAGATATTCAGTGGTCTGGCAAGCGGCTCTGCATTTTCGATGGGGGCTAACTCGGTTGTGTGGCAAGCCACCGACGGCGCGGGCCTGACCAAGCGATGCACCTTCACCGTCATGGTGAACGATGCTCAAGTGCCCACCATCGCTTGCCCGAGCAACCAAGTCAAAGCCGCTGATGCGGGCCTCTGCACGGCAGTGATGAACTACACAACGCCCACATTTACAGACAACTGCGCGGGCAGCAGTGTAGCCATCCAAAGCGGCCTCATCAGCGGATCGGCTTTCCCGAAGGGCCAAACAACCGTCGTGTGGCGGGCGACTGACGCAGCGGGCTTGACCAAAACTTGCTCGTTCCGGGTGACGGTGAACGATACGCAGGCTCCATCTTTCACACTCTGCCCATCCAGCCAGAGTGTTAGCACCGATGCGGGTTTTTGCACGGCAGTGGTGAACTACTCTACGCCGACGGCTGCTGACAACTGCACACCACCGCCTACGGTGGTGAAACAGAGTGGCTTGGCGAGCGGCTCGGCATTCCCGAAGGGCAGCAGCACGGTCGTGTGGCGGGCCACCGACGGGGCTGGTTTGACCCAAACTTGCGCGTTCACAGTAACGGTGACGGACGCTCAGTTGCCGACGATCACTTGCCCCAGCAATATCGCGGTGACGGGCAGCGGCCCATCGTGTAGCGCAGTGGTAACGTACGCAAGCCCTACAGCGACAGACAATTGCGCCATCACGAGCAACTACTTGCTGAGTGGTTTGGCCAGTGGTGCACAGTTCTCGCAGGGCGTAACGACTATTATCTGGAAGGCTACGGACAACAGCGGACTGACGCAAACCTGCGTGTTCACGGTGACGGTGAGTTGCGGCGCAAGCCCCTCCTTCGCCAAGGCTTCGGCGGGTAAAAGTGAGCAGTTAGCAGGGAGCAGGGAGGAGTTGACGGTGAACGATGCTGGTGAGCGTCAACTGCTTGCTATGAATTTGGCTCCGAACCCGGCGACTACACAAGTGCGGGTTTGGATAGAAAATTTGGACGAAAATGGTGGTGAACTGACGGTGTTTGATGTTCAAGGACGGATGGTGTGGCAGCGGCGTTTCGGGTCGGAGACCCTCACGAGCGAGACGCGTTTCGGGTCGGAGTCCCTCACGAGCGAGACTCAGGGTCCAACGTCCAGCATTGATGTTTCCGGTCTGCCCTCTGGTCTGTACCAGGTGCGGCTGCGCACGGAGCACGGCACGGTGACGAAAGGGCTGGTGGTGAGCCGGTTGTGATTCAGGTTTGAAAAATAGAAGAAGAGGGTCTTTCCCAACCGCCCGGTGTTGCAAAACACCGGGCGGTTTTTTGCTTCAATGCATTATTCGTGAGTGCGGCATTCCGTCATGGGCGCTGCTCCTGAGCCATCGGGCAAATCAAGATCAGAGCCAATGAGGGAATGACCCCAATGGTGAAATGACGCATAAAAATCCCCTTCGAGGCAACCCTTGCTTTCAAAAAGCCACCATCACCCCGCTCTGGGGTGGTATGCCCGGTGCGACTTTTTCTCGTATGAACAACTCGAACCTGTCGGCTCCGCCGCGCCCGCAAATGGGCAAATCTGCAATATTCGGTATGAAAAAATTCTGGGCGATACCCTTCGCATTGCTCGCGCTATGCTTCGCGCTGGCGGGCTGCGTCACGCAAAAGAAAAAAGGCGAAGATGTGGGCTGGCTTCGGCGCGGCTACCACAACCTGACCACGAAGTACAACTACTGGTTCAACGCCGACGAACTTTTCCGGCTCACCACGACCAAACTCAATGGGCAACACGCCGACAACTACAACCAGTTGCTCGAAGTGTATCCGTACATGGCCGTTGATCCGCAATCTGCCAAAGGCGATTTGGACAACGTGATCAAAAAGTCGTCCACCGGCATCGCACTGCACCGCGTGGGCGGCTGGACCGACGATTGCTACCTGCTCATCGGGCAGTCGCAGTTCGTGAAGCACGACTTCGAGACCGCCGAGGCGACGTTTAAGTTCTTCAAGGAGGAGTACAACCCGAACAAAAAGACGAAGAGCAAATTCAAGAAAAGCACCAAAAAGAAGAAGTCGAGCATCAAAAACAAGAAAAAACCTTCTTCCAAAAAGAAAAAAAAGTCGTCTTCTAAGAAAAAGAAGAAAAAAGCCAGCAAGAAAAAGGCTGCTGCCAAAAAAGCGGCCCAAGGCAAAGTGACGGCGACCGACAAGGCGGCGACTGATAAAGCGGCTGCCGACAAAGCGTCGGCTGGCAAAAAAGCGCCCAAAAAAGACGAGGACGAGCTGGTGCTGACCGGCGAAAGCCCGTATAAAAAGAACCTCACCCGCACCCATGCCTACCCGGAGGCTATGATCTGGTATGGACGGACGCTCACCGAGCGGGATAAATTTGATGAGGCCGATTTCCTGTTCCGCGACTTGGAGGAAGACCCTTGGTTTCCGCCCAGCCTGCGCGACGACCTTGCTACTGCCGAAGCCGACCTCTGGATTCAGCAAAAAAAGTACGACCGCGCCATCCCTGCGCTTTCGCGGGCCATCGAGTTGACCCAAAAGAAAAAGCAGCGTGCCCGCTTGGCTTTCATCCTCGCCCAACTCTACGATGCCGCTGGCCGCGAAGACGAAGCCTACGCCGCTTACGAGACGGTGCTGCGCAGCAATCCGGTGTACATCATGGATTTTAACGCCCGGCTGCGCCAAATTCAGGCAGGCTGGAGCAACGGCAAACTCAACAGCATAGAGGCCAACCGCTCGCTTGACAGGATGTTGAAAGACGAGAAAAACAAGGAGTACCGCGACCGCATCTACTACACGCTGGCCGAGATTGCGCTGAAAGACGGCCAGAAGCCAGAAGCCATCGTATTTCTGCGCAAGTCGTTGGATGCCAACAGCGGCGACCCGGTGCAAAGGTCTGAGTCTTACCTCAAACTGGCCGACCTCTACTTTGAGGGCGAAGATTTCGTGAACGCCAAAAATTACTACGACAGCACGCTCACCGTACTGCCGCCCACCGACGCGCGCCACCCGCGCGTGAACGCTTACGCTGCGAACCTGACAGACATTGCTCGCCTCATCAAGACCATTGCAGCCAACGACAGCATCGTGCGGGTGTATCACATGAGCGACGACGAGCGGAAGGAACTGGCCAAAAAAATCAAGAAACAGCGCGAAGCCGAAGCCGAGGCTACTGCTCAAGCCGAGGCCGACAAAGCCAAAAATGCCACCGCTCCCAGCGGCACCAAAGCACCCGCACCACAGGCCGGACAGAAGCAGGCCTCTTTCTATTTTTACAGCGAGTCGCTGATGAAAAAAGGGCGCAAGGATTTCTCCAAAAACTGGGGCGACCGCAAATTAGAAGACAACTGGAGGCGCAGCCTTCGGCCCAAAACCGATGCAGGCGAAGATGTGGCTTCTGCCGATACATCCAAGGCCAACCAAGTGAGTGACAACGACTTGAAAAATATTTTTCAAGGGCTGCCGGGCAGTGAGGCCGAACTTGCGGTGATCCACGTGGCGACTTACGAAGCCATGTACACGCTCGGTACGCTCTTCAGAGACAAACTCCAAAACAACCGCCGATGCTCCGGCACTTTGGAGGAGGTACAGGTGCGCTACCCTGACACCACTAAGTTTGAGAAGGAAATTTGGTACTACTGCTACCTCGCTTTTACGGACCTGAGCAATCCCGTGCGTGCCAAATATTACTTGGATAAGTTGGTGGAGAAATACCCCAACAGCACCTACGCCCGTGCCCTCACTGATCCCAACTTCTTGGCTGCTGGCAAGGAGCGCGAGCGCGAGATGAACAAATACTACGAGCAGACTTACACCCTGTTCACTGGAGGCGGCTACAAGGATGCCTTCGAGCGGTGCCAGGAAGCACCCAAAAAGTACGGCTCCCAAAATGCGCTGATGCCCAAGTTTGTGCTGCTCAGCGCACTGTGCGTTGGCAACCTACAAGGCAGCGACGAGTACTGCAAAGCCCTCTCGGAAGTGAGCGCTCGCTACCCGGAAAGTGCTGAGGCCACTCGCGCCAAGGAAATCGCCCGCTTGCTCTCCTGCAAAGGTTTTGAGGTGCCTAAGAGTGACGACAAGCCCAAAACCGAAATCGACGACGACTTCACCCGTGAGGACGACAAACTGCACTACTTCATCGTGGCCCTCAAAGGCGACGACATCCGCTTGGACGACGTGAAAGGTGCGGTATCGGATTACAACCGCGAGTACCACAAGTTGGAGCAACTCCGTATCTCCAATATCTTCCTCGGCAGCAGCACAGATGAGCCGCTGGTGGTGATCCGAAAATTTGACAACCGAGAGCAGGCCATGCGTTACTTCAACGAAGTGAAAGGCCGCAAGGAATTTCTGGGTGAAGGCAAAAAGGCCTACAACAAGGAGTTTTACGCCGTCACGCAGGAGAACTACCGCCGCATCCTGAAAAACAAGACTTTGGACGGGTACAAGGAGTTTTTTGAGGAGAATTACCTGAAGTAAGTGTTTGCCTATAAGTGGCTCGCTAAAACTAGGTTAGATTGTCTCGCAAAGTATTCAGCGTCAAAACTTTGCGCCTCTGCGCCTTTGCGAGACATTTGTGTCATGGCACATATCGTCCGGCGCACACGGGAACGCGGATCAAACGGATCGAGCGGATTTTTGAACGGATTTTTTCGAGGTGTTCCCCTACACTCAAGAAAATCTATCCCAAAATCCATTTGATCCGTTTGATCCGCGTTCCATTTTTGTCTCCATCGCTTCAAGGTTTTTATAGGAAAACCGTGCCTGGCTGTGGGTACGACATGGTACTTTTGCCCGCCTTTTAGGGGAAAACCGCTTGCTTTGCAGCCATCTCCCCCTTTTTCCTGCGCTCAAATCCTACACCTTGCTCAAACGTCTCCTCGCCATACCCACCAAACACCCGCAAGGCGGACTGTTGACTGCCTTCGCTGGGCTGAGTGTGGCGGCTATTTTGGGGGGCGTAGCCACAGAGGCTTGGTGGTTGCTGGGGCTGCCGGCCGTGTTGCTGGTCGTCTGGCTGACAGCGGTGGATTTTCGGAAAGTGTTTTTCCTGATGCTTGCAGCCGTGCCGCTCTCCACTGAGGTGGAGTTGCCAGGCGGGCTGAGTACCGATTTGGTATCGGAACCGCTCATGTGGCTGCTGACACTGGTATCGGTGCCGTGGTTTTTGCGCCACTACCGCTCGGTGGATGCTCGGTTTGTAAGGCATCCGATCACGCTGCTGCTGCTGGCGCATTTGGCTTGGACGGTGGTTTGCACCGCTGGCTCGCAGGATGTGGTGGTGTCGGTCAAATTTTTACTGGCGAAGGGTTGGTATGTGGTGGTATTCTACTTTTTGGCCAGCCGGATGCTTCGAGACGAACGGGACTACAAAACCCTGGTTTGGTGCTTTTTTGTGCCGCTGTTTTTCATCGTCCCGGTAGTGTTGTGGCGGCACGCCGCGCTCGGTTTTTCCTTCCAAGATGTGGAGCGCGTGATGGGGCCTTTTTTCCGCAACCACGTCATGTACGCCTGTATGTTGGCGATTTTTATCCCCTTCGCTTGGTACGCCACCTACTGGTACCGCCGCTGGTCGGGTATGTGGTGGTGGTTGGCGGGGGGCATCGCGCTGTTTCTGGTAGGCATAAATTTCGCCTACACACGGGCGGCTTATGTGGCGCTGGTCGCGGCTGTGGGCATCTACTGGCTGATGCGGCGGCGGCTGATGAAGGCTGCTCTGCTGGGCACAGTGGTGATAGCGGGGCTGTTTGCGGGCTTCGTGCGGTCGGGCGACAACTGGCTGGAGTTTGCCCCCGATTTCGAGCGCACGGTGACGCACGCCCGATTCGACAACCTGCTGGAAGCCACCACAAAACTCGAAGACATCTCCACGATGGAGCGCGTACACCGCTGGGTGGCGGCTACCTACATGATCCGCGACCGACCGCTGATGGGTTTTGGGCCTGGAAACTTCTACTTTTTTTACCAAAAATACACTGTCACAAGTTTCAAAACCTACGTCAGCCGAAACCCTGAACACTCTGGCATACACAACTATTACCTGATGACGACGGTAGAACAGGGGCTGCTGGGGCTGCTCCTTTTCCTTACACTCTGCGTGTACGCCATCCTGCGCGGCGAGCGGATTTATCACGCCACCCTCGATGCGGGCCGCCGTCGGATGCTGGTGGCGGCAGTGCTGTGTTTCATCCTAATCGATCTGCTGATGCTGATGAACGACTTTGTGGAAACAGACAAAATTGGCTCGCTTTTTTTCCTTTCGCTGGCTATTTTGGTGAATACCGACTTGGAAAACAGCGAGTTAAGTGGCATACCTCCTTCGCCAGAGGCTACGGCGGGTGAAAATGACTAAATGACTTCATCAGGCCTTTC
>JAYSUY010001156.1:0-2562 GCA_043718855.1 Saprospiraceae bacterium
GGCTGCCAGGTGCGGAAGGGGGCAACTGCACGAAGCGTGGCAACTGGTCGGAAGGAATTTTCACCAGCGCGTACTCGCTCTCTGCCAGCGGTTTACGTTTGGGGCGAAGGTGTACAGCGAGGTAGAGGTGGGCGTTGGCGAGGAAGGGCCGGATGCGCTGTTTCACCAGCAGCACGGGCATGACGAAGGGCAGCAGATTCTCGTTGAAGTAGCTCTCCACGAAGCGGCGCTGCTCCTCGTTCAGTTCCAAACGGCGAAAGATATTGATGTGCTGGCGGCGCAGTTCGGGCACGATTTGCTTCTCGAAAATAAGCGAAATCTCCTCCTGCTGGCGGTTCACGATGGCGTGGATGTCCTTCATCACCTCGCGCGGCACAAAGTCCAACTGAGCCTTCGTCTTTTTGCCCACCTTCTTCAATTTGCGGATGCCTGCCACCCGGATGCGGAAAAACTCGTCCAAATTGGAGGAGTAAATGGCCAAGAATTTGAGCCGCTCCAGCAGCGGAACCGCCGGGTCTTTGGCTTCTTGCAGCACTCGGTGATTGAACGATAGCCAAGAAATATCGCGGTGAACGAAAGGCTCCATGAAGGGGAGGAAACGATGAAGTATGAACGATGAAGTATGAATGTCGACCCGACAACGCCCCAATACTGGAGGACTTCGGCGGTGAAAGTGCGCAAATGTGCGGCTTCTGTTGGGAAAGCCGATGCGCGAAGGCAGAAATGGCATCTGAATCGCAAAAACTTAACTCAGGCCATGAGTCGGGATGGAACACCGAGGTGACCGACACCGCCGATACCACCGACTTTCACCCACGCTACCACATCTGACTTCGGTGGTATCGGTCGCTTCGGTGTTCCAACTTGGCCGCTCAAAACAAACTCCCCTGCACCCCGCCCACCTTGCGCGGCCCGCGCAGCACCGCGCCGGGTATTTTTTCGGAAAAAACCTCTGCGCAAAACGCCGCCAAGTCGGGAGCCAGCAAGTTGTCTGGCTCGTGGGTGAAAAAGTAGGCTTCCCGCAAGCCAGCGGCGCACCAATCGGCCAGCCGCACGGCCCAATCCCGGATACGCGTGTAGTCCGTTGGGTGCAGGTTGTTACCCACAAAACGCACCAGCACCTTGCCACTCGTTAGCCGCAGGTGGCACACGTCGCGGCGACCTGCCACGTCGGTCACGACGGTGGCAATGTTTTGACTTTGAAGCAGTTGGAAAAAATCCTCAGCAGCCACAGTCGGCTCAAAAAATGACTCGTGGCGCACCTCCACGGCCAGCGGGATGTCCTTCGGGAACACATCGAGAAACCGCGCCAGCACTGCCAAGTCGCGGGTGCTGAAATACGGCGGCACCTGCAAAAAGCAGCAGCCCAACTTCTCCTCCAGCCCCGCAATCACGTCACAGAACAGCTGAATCTGGCTGCCCGATAGCCCCAGATCGCGGGCATGGCTGATGGTCTGCGGGATTTTTGGGCAGAAGCGGAAGTCCGGCGGAGTCTCCTCCCGCCACCGCGCCACCGTCGCTTCATCGGGGATGCGGTAGTGCGTCATGTTGTGCTCAATGGTGGCGAACTGGGTGCCGTAGTGTCGCAGGTGGTCCTTGTCCTTCGTGCCAGCCGGGTACCACGAGCCGACCCAGGGCTTCATGTTGTAGCCCGTCGCACCAAGGTAAATCGCTGGTGCTGAGACAGTTTTCGGCAAAGCCGCCAGCAGCCCGACGTTTTGCGGCGGGTCGGGCGGGAGGGTGAAGTCCACATGGGAGATGTCGGGTAGTTTGCCGAATTCCATAGGTCAAGCATCATAGTTGAGTACAGGTGCCAACCAACGTTCTGTTTCCGCCAGACTCATCCCCTTCCGCTGGGCGTAGTCCTCCACTTGGTCTTTCCCGATCTGGCCGAGGCCAAAATATTTGGCTTCCGGGTGGCTGAAATACCAGCCGCTCACAGCCGCCGTAGGGTACATGGCGTAACTTTCTGTGAGTTGGATTCCCGCATTTTTTTCTGGGTCAAGCAACTGCCACAGCGTTCGTTTTTCGGTGTGTTCCGGGCAAGCCGGGTAGCCCGGCGCAGGGCGTATGCCCTGATAAGCCTCATGGATAAGTTTCTCGTTGTCAAGACTTTCATTTTGGGCGTAGCCCCAAAATTCCTTGCGCACCCGCTCGTGCAGCCGCTCCGCGAAGGCTTCGGCCAAGCGGTCGGCGAGGGCTTTGAGCAGGATGGCCGAGTAGTCGTCGTGGGCGGCTTCAAAACGTGCGACGTGGGCCTCGATGCCGATGCCGGCGGTGACGGCGAAGGCACCGAGGTAGTCGCCCCCCCCCAGCCCCCCCGTGAGGGGGGGAGTGGCACGTTTCTCTATGGTTGGTGAAACCCCTCCTTCGTTTTCCTCAGGAGCCTCGATAAGGGCTAACCGGAGGGCATTTTCAATGCTTCCAAGCACATTGATGGTATCGTAGAACACTTCTTCATTCGAAAAACGAATGACTCGAAAACCCAACTCATTTAAAATTCTGGTCCGCTCTTGATCACTGATTTTGTTCTCCGGCAGTTGATGTATGGCACCATCAATC
>JAYSUY010001157.1:0-7072 GCA_043718855.1 Saprospiraceae bacterium
CAGGAACATGGGCTGTTGGAGATAAAAATTTATCCCAATCCAGTTCATTCTACGCTGTATATCAGCAACTTGGATGCCGTCAAGGCCATTGGACTGCTCAGCATCGTGGGTGAAGTAAAACTGGCCCGCAAGGTATTTTCGCCCGAAATGACGCTGGATGTGGAGTCGCTTCCTGCGGGAGTTTATGTGCTGCAAGCCCAGTCGAAATCTGGAGAAAAGCGGAGCATCCGATTTGTGAAGCAGTAGATATTCGACATTCATAGGACTTTCGCAAAACCCTGAAAGGGTTGAACGTGAATAGACCAGGATGCAATCCGGGAGAATTGTGTTGTGGGTTTCAAACAACCCTGAAAGGGTTGAACGTGAATATTTCAGGTGCAAATCAATCTAAGTTCAACCCCTTCAGGGTTGCTCCCCATTCATTCATAAGACCCGGATTGCATCCGGGTCTATTCACGTTCAACCCCGCTGGGGTTGTGCGAAAGTCCTAATTAAGTCGACCCTCCAATCTTTTCAAGTGCAGGCTACGCTTACCGGCAAACGGCTGTTGACATTCGCCCGAATGGCCAACAGCCGTTTGGTTTTGTAGCACAAAATCTGGACTACACCCGACAAGCAGTGCTTGCGCGGGCCAGTGAAAATGAAGGTTTGTTTTTGGTTCAGGCGATCCGTGTGCAGGAGGCTGCTTTTCGGCGCGGCACTGTACAAAGCGGCCAAACGAGCGGAGTTGGTGCCAAAAATCAACTGCGTGGTACCGTACACCCGCAGCGCGTAAGCGACGCATACCCACACAAAGAAATTGAGCCAGGTCTTGTTGCGGCAGGACGGGTGAATCCAAAAACAACACATTTCGGTATGCGGCACACCCGATTGCTGCACGTGCTCGTAGAGGGCATGGCGGTTTTCGCTGGCTGAAAAAACCTCCAAAGTACGCAGGGTGGAGCCAGCACCCAGCACAAAACCACCGATCATGGCTTCTTTCCAGTACACCCCGAACACTTGGTTGGCCTCGTAGTACTGGCGCGGCACATGGAAGCCAGAACACTGGAGGTAGGTGTCGGCGAAAGTATCTAATTCGTGGGCTTGCTGGATGCGGCGGAAACTGGGCAGGTGCAACATGGTGGGTGCTTTTGTAAGGAAAAAATCTTGTTGACCTCACAAAGGTGGGTACTCCGTTGGGGCCTAAAATCCACATGATGATGTGGTGAGGCTACACGGGTCGGACAGATTTTTCATCTAAATCCGTTTTTTTTCCGTCTCATCTGTCCTATCCGTGTCCCATTGTTGCCGTAAGCGGTAGTGTCGCAAAAAACTGCTGCCAAAAAAATTGGCCCCCGCCCACCAAAAATCCAGCCTCCTACATCTTGTATCCAGAGAGCGGCGTAAGCCGCTCATTTTTCCAACTCAACTTACTGGTACAACAACCCACTGGGGCGTGTCGGCACTGACGCGCACGGCCCCTCATTTTTTTACCTTCAACTTTTTCACATTATGGCAACTCTTGAAACTGTGTCCCACCGGGACGCGCTGGACATCGTATTCGCCAACCGCAACCGCGCCTACGGAGCCTACCAACTCCGCCGCGCCTACCCCAACTACCTCGGCAAGGCATTTGCCCTCGGCTTGCTGTTCATCGGCGCTCTGCTGGTGGGGCCGCACATCCTCTCGGCGGTGTCAGCCGCTTTCCCCGACCCACCACTGGAGGAGACGGTGTACGATGGGAAAATTCGCGACATTGACCTGACTCCGCCGCCTCCGCCTCCGCCGCCATTGCCCACGCCACCGCCGCCTGTACAAGCCACCATCGTGTATGTGCCGCCAGTAGTGCAGCCCGACGATGAGGTACAACAGGAGCCGCCCCCGACGGCTATAGGTGATTTGGAAACAAGCAAAGCGGTGATCGGAGACAAAACTCAAGAGGGCACCAACGATGGCCCGCCGAGTAAGATTGATCCTTATGATCCTGGCCCGGTGATAGAGCCGCAGTTACCGGAGCCTGACGATGAGCCACATACTGGCATCGGCCTCCAGAAGCAGCCCACCTTTCCAGGCGGCGAGCGCGAACTGCTGAAATATCTGGCCGAAAACATCAAATACCCCACAATGGCCCGCGAAGCAGGCATTCAGGGTACGGTCGCGGTGCAATTTGTGATCGAGAAAGACGGCTCAGTATCCAAAATGATGGTACTGAAAGACCCCGGCGGAGGGTGCGGCAAGGAGGCCATTCGCGTGGTGCAGAGTATGCCCAAGTGGAGTCCCGGCGAAGCCAACGGCCACGCGGTGAAGGTGCGGTTCACGCTGCCCGTCAGGTTCAAGTTGGAGTAAGGAAGTACCTTTTGGCTGTTGGTCAGTGGCTAGTGGCGCGAACTACAAGTGACAAGAAGACCACGACACAAATGTCTCGCAAAGGCGCAGAGGCGCAAAGTTTTGACGCTGCATGCTTTGCGCCTCTGCGAGACAGCCTAACCTGATTTTTGATAGCCAATGGCTAACAGCCAAAAGTCAAACCCTGTACTGCTCCTCCAACACCTTCAGATGGTGCAAGTGGTGGCCTACGGTGATGTAGAAATATGCCCGCACAGTCACCGGCCAATTGCTGGCTGTACCCACAAATTTGGACTGCTCCTCCGTGCATTGGCCCAGCAAAAACAGGGTGTTGTCGCGCACAGCTTTCCACTCTTTCAGCAGGTCTTTCATGCTGCGGTTGCTTACGTCCACCTGTTCCATCCACACCTCTTGGTTGAAGCCCGGCAAGGCGATGCGGTCGCCGCGCATGAACGACAGGATGCGGTAGGAGAACACGCGCTCGGTATCGATCATGTGCATCACCAGCTGTTTCACCGTCCATTTGCCGGGCGCGTAGGCGTAATCGCCCTGCTCCTCGCTCAGTCCGCTGAGGCGCTGGGCGGTTTCTTTGAACGTTTTTTTCAGGAGGCTCTGGGCCGTGCCGCGAGGCGAGAGGCAACCGATGTACGTTTGGTGGAAAGGCGCGTACTCGCTCTTTTTAGGTCGTTTCATGTAAAAAAGTGTTGATTTCGTTTACAATCTGCGTTGCGGCTACGCCTAATTTTCTACCGCACCACCTCAAATCCACCCTCCATCACCTGCTGCGAATTGCCGCCCACGAACACCCGGAACTTGCCGGGATCGGCTTTCCACTTCAACTCGTGGTTCCAGTAGGCAAGGTCTTTTTCGGTCAAACGGAACGTGACCGTGCGGCTCTCACCTGGTATGAGTTTGATTTTTTCAAAGCCCTTCAACTCCTTCACGGGCCGCGCGATGTCGGCAGCCAAGTCGCGGAG
The DNA here is from genome assembly GCA_043718855.1 of Saprospiraceae bacterium. Lineage (GTDB taxonomy): Bacteria > Bacteroidota > Bacteroidia > Chitinophagales > Saprospiraceae > M3007. Next base: position 3,303 of record JAYSUY010001157.1, read on the forward strand.
GTAGAGTTGTACCACCTCCTCACCAGTCACTTTGCCGGTGTTGGTCACGATGACCGACACTTCCACCGTTTCGCCCATTTTTACCTGTGGCTTGCTGATGTTTAGGCTTTTGTACTCAAATGTGGTGTAACTCAGCCCGTATCCGAAGGGGTAGGCGGGGTCTTTGGAGGAATCGAGGTAGCCGCTCGTCCACATCTGGCCGCGCTGCTGCTGGGGGCGGCCTGTGTTGAGGGCGTTGTAATAAATCGGCACCTGGCCTAGCGAGGCGGGGAAGGTCATGGGGAGTTTTCCCGAAGGGTTCACCGCGCCAGTCAGCACATCGGCCAGCGCGTTGCCTGCTTCGAAGCCTGGCTGCCAAGCGAGCAGGATGGCGGGTATGTTTTCGCTGCTCCAAGCGAAGGTGAGCGGGCGGCTGTTGAACACCACCATCACGGTCGGTTTGGTGCCGCGAGCGGCGATGCGCACGATCTGCTCTTGGTTGCGCGGCAGATTGATGTCGCTCACGGAGCGGCTTTCGCCACAGTCCATGCCGCGCTCGCCGACGCACACGATGGCCAGGTCAGCGGCGTAGTTGGCCCGTAGGATGGCCGACATTTCTGGCTCTGTGCAGGCTGCGTTGGGGCAAACTTCGGTCACCGTCACCTCGAATCCGAGTGCCTCCAGTTGGGGCTTGAGGGCCATCGCTGGAGTGATGATTTTGGTGGTGTCGTACTTGTCCATTCCCAGCCCCAGCGTCCAGAAACTCATGTAGTCCTTGTGGCTACGGCTGTCCACATAGGGGCCGATGAGGGCGATTTTTTTGATGGTGCCACCGGGCCGCAGGGGCAGGTAATTGTAGTCATTTTTGAGCAACACCATGCTTTTGGCTGCGGCTTCGCGGGCCACTTGGCGGTACTCTGGTTTTTCCAAAGTAGCCTCCCGGCGCTTCGCGTCGAGGTAGCGAAAGGGGTCATCGAAGAGGCCGAGGGAAAATTTGAGGCGAAGCACGCGGCGCACGGCTTCGTCGATCTGTGCCTGGGTGACGCGCCCAGTTTCGAGGGCTTTTTTCAACCCGCGCTGGAAGGTGCCGCCCACCATGTCCATATCGCTCCCGGCGCTGAGGCATTTTGCGGCAGCGTCCGTGTCGTCATCGGCTGCGCCGTGTATGAGGGTTTCGCCGAATGAATTCCAGTCGCTCACCACCATACCCTTCCAGCCCCACTCACCACGCAAAATATTGGTAATCAAGTTTTTGTCCATGCTGGCAGGTACGCCGTTGAGGGTGTTGAAGGCGTTCATAAAGGTCGCGCTGCCTGCATCGGCTGCTGCCCGGAAGGGCGGCAGCACCAGCTCGCGGAGGCGTTGTTCGCTCATGTCTACGGTGTTGTAGTCGCGTCCGGCTTCGACGAAACCATAGCCCGCGAAGTGCTTGGTGCAGGCGGCTACGGTGAGCGGGTCGGCGAGGTCGTTGCCTTGAAAACCGCGTATGCGGGCTTCGGCGACGCGGCTGCCGAGGTAGGCATCTTCGCCGGAGCCTTCCATGACGCGGCCCCAGCGGGGATCGCGGGCCACGTCCACCATCGGGGCGAAAACCCAGTGTTGGCCGTCGGCGGCGGCTTCGGCAGCAGCGATGCGCTCGATGCGCTCGATGAGGCCCATGTCCCAACTGGCGGCTTGGGCGAGTGGGATGGGGAAGATGGTTTTGTAGCCGTGTATCACGTCGAAACCGAAGATGAGCGGGATGCCCAGCCGGGTGCCTTCGGTGGCGGCGCGCTGCATTTTCATCTTGTTCTCGAAATTGGTGTGGCTGAGTACGCTACCCACTTTGCCGGCCTGGATGGAGGTGAGCAGATCGTCTTTTGCGGCTACGTCAGTTCCGGTGCTGATGTCGCCAGCGACTTGGTGGAGTTGCCCGATTTTTTCGTCCAAAGTCATTTTGGCGAGCAGGGTCTCGACGCGGCGGTCGATGTCGCGGACGGAGGTTTTTTGGGAGAGGAGGAGGAGAGGGAGGAGCAACAGCCCGCCTACGCCGAGGCTTCGGCGGACGGAGGTGAACCCGCCTACGCCAAGGCTTCGGCGGGTAAAGCAGGTGAACGGGAAAAATCGTAGTTGCATGGCTGGTAAATATTTTTTGGGCGAAAATAGGGCGGCATTTGCTTTTACCAGTGTTCTTGCGAGATTGGTGCTACAGACTACCGCCGCCCGTAGGCCCGCCAGTAACTCTCAGATGCACACCCCAGGCGACACACCGCTCATCTATCGTAGTTGCTCTAAGACGGCTCTTTTTGTAAAAAATTAGTGCCGAACAATCAACTTCCCACTTGCTGACACTTTTCTGTCCCCCGAAATTAAACTCCAAAAGTACACCCCGCCAGCCAATCCTTGCACATCCGATTCAGTGCAGTTGCTCCATCCGTCCATCACCTCGCTTCGCACCTCGCGCCCGTAGGCATCGTGCAGCACCCATCGCGAGCGGGCGGGCAGCGGGCGGTTGGGCACAACCTTGACATACTCCGAAGCCGGGTTGGGAAACACCGACACCGCTGGCAGCGGCGAAAAAACCACCTCTTCCTGCCCCACTGTGTAGCCCTTGCAGGGGCTGAATGGCTCGCCCGCCGCTTTTAGACGGTAGTTGGGAAAGTTGGGGAAGGAGGCCCCATGATAGGTGGGCGTCTGCAAGCCCCGTTGCTCGAAGTTGCAAGCCAAGCCCGGCTCGTCGGGATGGTGTACGACGTGCATGATGCGGCTGTCGTTGCCTGTGGAGATGTACAGTTTGCAATCAGGGCCGGGATGCACCGACCAGAAATCGCAGGCTATCGGGTCACCGTAGCCGTCCCACTCGTCGAGCAGCACCTGCGAGGCTTCGATGTCGGTGGCTTGCAAATCCAACTGGTAGAGGTACTTGCGGGCCGTGACGTACAAAAAGCGGCCACTTGGCGATACGCCTGCCGCCACTCCGATGGGGTAGTAATTCCCAAAGTTCACATTGATTTTGCGGTAGTTGCTGAGTGTGCCAGTGGCCCGGTCGAAGTCGAATGCCCGGATTTTATTCAAAGCGTTGCTCCTGATGTAGGTTTTGCCATTAGGAGTGAAAAAGGATTGGCCACCGCCTTCTACCGACTCAGGTGTAGGGTCGCCGATCTGCTGCTCCTTCACAGCAGCCACGCCATTCTTAGTCACCAAGAGCAGGTAGTAGTTGTTGTTGACAAAGCCTGGGCTGATCACCCACCAATCGCGGCCGTTGGCGTGGCGCACGGCGGTCATGTCTCCGTAACCGATAGCACTATCTGATACTGCAATGATATTCTTGGCAGTGACCCTGCCTTTGCCGTTATTTTGGTTCATGTCCACCACCGAATAAAGGAGTTGGTCGGTCAATACGTCAAACGGGTTGAACACATAGATGATTCGCTTGTGGAACATAAAATAGACCCCGGTGGTGTCTGAGGCAGGGAGCGCGATACCACTCTGAATGCCAGATGTGTAACCATAGCTTTCTTCTCCCGGGCATTTTAAGTCATGGACATACCCGGGGTTTATACCCGTGCCATTGTCCATCGTGTCGTTTTCAAAATTGGCAATATAACAACCATTTGAGTAGAACTGTAAATAGCCGTTGGCATCAGACATCGCCAAGTTGAACCCCGTTTGGGTGTTCATTGGCCGATCTATTTTGTAAGTTTTTACTGTGTCATGCGAATAATGGGTTAAAAAAGCCAATGTAGGGCTGCTGCTGCGACAGCACCGAATACATGAAGGATGAGACCTTTGGTGGATCTGACTTTTGAGGC